>CAZCAK010000048.1:3561-6276 GCA_964496605.1 uncultured Acidiferrobacteraceae bacterium
GGGTGGCGACAAGATGGAGGTGCTCGACAAGGCGCCGCTGCAACTCGCGGCCGGTGTCAGCGTCATCGCCAATCGCGGTCAACGTGTCACACCGCGCCTACTACAAGGTATCTCCGATCCAGCGACCAAAGCCGTGCATTATCTGACGCCGCCGCCGTTGCAGCCGCTGAACGCAACCGATCCGCACAACTTCGATATCATTATTAAAGATATGACCGACGTGGTGCATTCGCCCGGCGGCACCGCGCAGCGCATCGGCCTCAATTCGCCGTACAAGATCGCCGGCAAAACCGGTACCGCCCAGGTCAAGAGCGTCGCCCAAGGCGAGCGCTATATCGAATCGCGCGTCGCGGAACAAAATCGCGACCACGCCTTGTTCATTGCATTCGCGCCGGCGGACGATCCCAAGATCGCGCTCGCGATCATTGTCGAGAACGGTGGTCACGGCGGTTCGGTCGCGGCACCGATCGCGCGCAAGCTCATGGACTATTATTTACTCGGCAAGGAAGACATGAGTAACACCAATACCGCCGCCACCGCAGTACAACAAGCGCCGACCACGGGAGATTGATCGGAGACCCATGCACAATTTCGCCCGTTGGCATCTAGATAAGCCGCTGTTTTACGCACTGGTCGCGGTGACGACGCTGAGCACGCTTGTGGTTTACAGCGCCAGCGGTCAAAACACGCATATCCTGATTCAACATATTATCCGCGTCGTGCTGGGCTTCGGCCTATTGATCGGCGTGGCACAGATCCAACCGCAGACTTGGTCGCGACTGGCGCCGTTTATTTTTTTTATCGGCGTTGGCTTGCTAGGTGCGGTGCTCGCGGTCGGCACCATCTCCAAAGGCGCGCAACGCTGGCTCAGCGTCGCCGGTTTCACGTTCCAACCTTCGGAAATCATGAAGCTTGGCATTCCCTTGATGCTGGCCTGGTTCTTCGCGCGCAATCCGCTGCCGCCGAAACTCTGGCACACGATTTTGGGGGCAATTTTAATTTTGGTACCGACACTCTTGATCGCGCGTCAGCCGGATCTCGGCACCGCCATGATGACGCTCATGGCCGGTGCCGCGGTGTTGTTTATCGCCGGTATGAGCTGGCGCAGCATCGTCGTAGTCCTCGCCTCGGTCGCGGCGGCGGTCCCCATTCTTTGGGGTCATTTGCACGATTATCAGCGCCAACGCGTCATGACCTTGATCGATCCGCAATCCGATCCGCTCGGCACCGGCTATCACACCATTCAGGCCATGATCGCGGTCGGCTCTGGCGGGTTTTACGGCAAGGGCTGGCTCAATAGTACGCAGGCGCATCTAGATTTCTTGCCCGAAAGCGCCACCGATTTTATTTTCGCAGTGTTCGCTGAGGAGTTCGGTCTGATCGGCATCGTGCTGCTGCTCGCGGTGTATATTTTTATCGTTGTACGCTGCCTCATGATCGCGTTCTATGCGCAAGAAACCTTTAACCGCTTATTGGCCGGCGGCCTCGGACTCATTTTCTTTTTTTACTTCTTCATCAATATGGGTATGGTCACCGGCATCCTGCCGGTGGTCGGTGTACCGCTGCCGTTACTGAGCTATGGCGGCACTTCGATCGTCACGCTCATGACTGCCATGGGGATGGTCATGAGTATTCATACCCATCGCAAGTTGGTCGCATGATATCGCGCGCCGTGTTGGCATTGGCATTATCATTGTGCGCCTTGAATGCCGGCGCGGTATCGCTGGACGATAATCCACAACTGTGCAGCTTTATCACCATGATGGTGGATAAATACCAATTCGCGCCGAGTGATTTGCGCCGCTGGTTCGAGCACACCGAAATCAAACCGGAAATTATCGAGGCGATGGAGCGGCCACGCGAATCGCTGCCGTGGTTCCAGTACAAGAAAAGTTTCGTCACCGACGAGCAGGCGCGCAAGGGTGCCAAATTCTGGCGCGCGCATAGCGCTATCGTCGACCAGGCGGCGAAGGACTATGGTGTGCCGCCGGAAATCATCCTCGCTATCGTCGGCGTCGAGACGCAATACGGTAAAAATCTCGGCCGCTACGCGGTTATCGACGCCTTAACGACGCTGATGCTGAAGTATCCGCCACGCGCCGACTTCTTCCGCCACGAACTCGAGGAATATCTGTTGCTGACGCGCGATCTCGGCATCGATCCGCTGAAAATGAAGGGCTCGTACGCCGGCGCCATCGGGATCGGACAATTCATGCCGAGCAGTTATCGCCAATTCGCGGTCGATTTCGACGGCGACAGCAAGCGCGATTTGATCGGCAGCCCGGCCGATGCATTGGCGAGCGTCGCGAATTATTTTCATTTGAACGGTTGGCGCGTCGGCGCGCCGGTGGTGAGCGAAATCCGCATTGATGCAGCCTTATATGAACCGATTGCGAGCAGCGATCTCGAACCGCGCTTTACGCCGAAGCAATTGGTGAAGTACGGCATCGTCAATACGTCGAGTGAAGTGTTGGATGACGGTCTAGTCAACATCGTACGCCTGCAAGAAGAAGATCGCCCGGTGTATTACATTGGCTATGAAAATTTCTATGTCATCACGCGCTACAACCGCAGCCGCCATTACGCCATGGCGGTGTACGAGCTGGCGCAACGTATTCGCAATCTTTACCAAGCCGAACTGAATGTCTCGGACACCGAACGCGTGAGCCGCCAATGAGGTCGCACCCAAAACGGACCTGCGGAACACCTGCGCTG
>CAZCAK010000048.1:6376-8914 GCA_964496605.1 uncultured Acidiferrobacteraceae bacterium
ACCCGCAGCGGCGGTTATTATGCCGACGACGGTCCGCCGCGGCGCGCAGTCGATGTCAGCAAGGTGCCCGACGCGGTGCCGAAGCGCGAACCGTATAGCAGTTCCGGCAATAAACCCTACGCGGTATTCAGCAAAACCTATTACCCCTTAAGCTCGCCAAAGAATTATCGCGAGCGCGGCATCGCTTCCTGGTACGGCAAAAAATTTCACGGCAAGCGCACCTCCACCGGCGAGGCTTACGATATGTACGCGATGACTGCGGCGCA
Organism: uncultured Acidiferrobacteraceae bacterium; assembly: GCA_964496605.1. Taxonomy (GTDB): domain Bacteria; phylum Pseudomonadota; class Gammaproteobacteria; order Acidiferrobacterales; family CAZCAK01; genus CAZCAK01. The sequence goes on from CAZCAK010000048.1 coordinate 6,643, forward strand.
TAAAACCTTGCCGATTCCGTGTTATGCGCGCGTGCGCAATTTGCGCAATGGCAGTAGTGTCGTCGTGCGTGTCAACGATCGCGGGCCGTTCCTGGAAAACCGTTTAATTGATTTATCCTATGCCGCCGCCAGTCGCCTTGGCATTCTCGCCACCGGCACCGGTTTAGTGGAAGTTGAGGCGATCGATCTCGAGGCGCCGACGACGTTGCAGGCGAAGGCACCAAGTGCGCCCGCGGTCGCCAGCGCCGAACCGGCGGTCGTGACCACCGTCAGTCTGCACGCGGCACCGGCACCGCGCCTACCGACGCCGGAGATCTATGTCCAAGTCGGCGCGTTTAGCGATCTCGATAATGCCGAGCGTCAGCGCAGCGCGCTCTATCGTGCCGGTTTTGCCGGCGTTACTATTGAGAGCGAGGCGAATTTGCATCGGGTTCGGCTCGGACCCGTACCCGATGTTGAAGCCAGCGACGCGTTATTACGGCGCGCGAGCAGTGCCGGCTTCGATCAAGCCTATGTCGTCATCGAGTGAGCGTTATGGCAACTCCGTTAAATGTGAATGATTTGGTGTATGTGAACGGCGAATTCGTCGCGCGCGACGCGGCGCGCATTTCCGTATTCGACCGCGGCTTTGTGTTCGGCGACGGCGTCTATGAGGTGATCCCGGCGTACGGCGGCCGCCTGTTTCGCCTGCCGCATCACTTGCAACGCCTGCAACGCAGCCTCGACGGCGTGCGTATCGCGAATCCGCATACGGCGCCGGAATGGCAGGCGATCTTCGAACGCCTCATGCAGGCGCACGGCCGCATCGATCAATATATTTATATGCAAGTCACGCGCGGTATCGCGCCGCGCGATCACGCCTTTCCCAAAGGTGTCGCACCAACGGTATTCGCGTTTGCGCAGCCGATCGCCTACCCGGATGCAGCGCTGCTCGCCAGCGGCGTACGCGCGATCACGGCGAAGGACGTTCGCTGGCAGCATTGCGATATCAAGGCGATCGCCTTACTACCGAACGTACTCATGCGCCAAAATGCCATTGAGCACGGCGCGGTCGAGGCGATTCTATTGCGCGACGACTATGTTACCGAAGGCGCGGCGAGCAATATTTTTATTGTCGAGCGCGGCACGGTAGTGACGCCGGCGAAGGGCCCGTACATATTGCCCGGGGTGACGCGCGATTTGGTATTGGAGCTCGCGGCGCAATATGGAGTGCCGTATCGCGAGGCCATGATTAGTCGCGCACAATTGTTCGCCGCCGACGAGATTTGGTTGACGAGTTCGACCAAGGAGATACTTCCGATCGTGCAACTCGACGATAAGACAATCGGCACTGGCCGGCCCGGACCCCTGCATGCCAAGCTACACGGCTTATTGCAAGACTATAAAGAGGCGTTCCGACACGGTAAGGCGCAATGAGCGAAAGCGGTAACGGCCACGACAAGGGAAACGGACATCAGCGTCCGAACGGTCAGGGCGCCATCGACACCAAGGACCTTCTCAGTTATCCCGCGCGGGTATACATCAAGGCCGTTGGGCATCACAGCACGCGCTTCGAGGCATTGGTGCACAGCATTGTTGGCAAGTACATCGCACCTTCCGATTTGCTTGCCACCAGTACCCGCACCAGCCGCGGCGGCAAATATCTCGCCGTCACTTTAACCATCAATGCCAATAGCCGCGATCAGCTCGATGACATTTATCGCGACCTTTCCAGTTGCAAAGACGTGTTAATCGCCCTCTAGCGATGACCGGAACTACCCCCATCGTTCGCAGCCTCGGCCTGCAGAGCTACACCGCGTGCCTACAAGCCATGCGCGAGTTCACCGCGCGACGCGCGGTCGGCACGCCTGACGAGTGCTGGCTGGTGCAGCACCCGGCGGTCTATACCTTGGGCCGGAATGCCAAGGCGGTCCCGCCGACACGGAGCGATATTCCGGTAATCGAAACCGATCGCGGCGGTGATATTACTTATCACGCCCCGGGGCAGATCGTGCTCTACGCACTCTTGGATCTGACCCAGCGCGGCATCGGCGTGAAGCGGCTGGTGCAAGCACTGGAACAAAGTGTCATCGATCTATTGGCAGCGCATGCAGTCGACGCCAAGCGTCGTAGCGGTGCCCCCGGGGTGTACGTCGCCGACGCCAAAATCGCCGCCATCGACTTTGCCGGCGCCACGGTCGCTCATATGACCTCCGGCTGGTCCGCTCTGCTGCTCTGCTATATGGTCGGCAAGCGCAGCGGTTTCGGCAAGCGCCCGATGGCTCCGCACAGC
>CAZCAK010000049.1:0-8777 GCA_964496605.1 uncultured Acidiferrobacteraceae bacterium
TGTCCGCAGGGGCGGTCGGGGCAGCCGGACTGGCCGGAGCGCTCGGGGCAGCCGACGGCGTTTCGGTGGTTGCAGGGGCAGCCGGGGCAGCGGCAGGAGCGGTCGGCGCGGTGGCCGGTTGCGACGCTTGCTTTTGTTGGCAACCGATTAAAGCCGCGAAAATTGCGGAAACCAAAATCATCTTCTTCATGTAGATCTCCAAAATATGGTTGTGTCGAAGGGGGAAAAGCCCGCGCGGATTATACCCAAAAAGAGTCTTTGGGAAATGTACTCGTGCTCGCTTAGCACAGAGTTTTTTAGCCACCGCTCTGCACGCGCTTCCGGCGATGGTCCAAGGTTCGGAACATCGCCGGCGCAGTAAAATCCGCGGCACCGAGGACCACCACACACGAAAGGAAATACGCTAGTATGCCGCCGAGTCCCCAACAACGACGAACCAGAATGGACCGCACGCCGCACCCGGCAGCCCACGGCCGAATCATCGGCATCGATCCCACCAATATGTACCGTAGCGCCGTCGGCGATCAAGGCATCGCGACCGAAGACCTTAGTGCGCTAGGCGCGGAGTTAAAGCGCGTGCACGCGCTGGTCGTGGAACGCAGCCAAGGCGGTCTCGATTCGATGTACGCGCCGTTGCAGCTCGGTAGCGCAATGCAGACGCAAGTGCCAGAGATCCAACGCATGGCGGCCGAGATTCGCGACTTCGACGAGTTAATTGTCATCGGCATTGGTGGCTCCAGTCTCGGCGCGAAGGCGGTATGGCACTCGCTGCGCGCCAGTTTGCATAGCGGTCCACGTTTACATTTCGTCGAGAACGTCGATCCATTCGACCTACGGCATTTGCTGCAGCAGCTGAGTCCAAAAGACACTGCCGTCGTTTGTATCAGCAAATCCGGCGGGACGATCGAAACCGTAGTGCAGTATCTCGTGATTCGAGAATGGCTGACCGAACAGCTTGGGCAGCAGGCGCGCGCTCATCAATGGGTCGTGACTGATCCCGCTCACGGCTGGTTACGCGAACTCGCTGGTACCGAATCCTTACCGTCGCTACCGGTGCCGCCACAAGTCGGCGGTCGCTATTCGGTATTGTCGGCGGTTGGATTACTGCCGCTGGCCGCAATCGATGTCGATATTGTGCAGTTGTTGGAGGGCGCTGCCGCAAACGCGGCACGTTGCGATAGCGACAACTTCGAGCAAAATCCGGCGCTGTTAATGGCCGCGTTGTACTATCTTCTGGATACCCGGCGACAAAAACGGATCTCGGTGATGATGCCTTATGTCAATCGCCTGCGGCTGTTCGTCGATTGGTATTGTCAACTATGGGCCGAATCGTTGGGCAAGAATCGCGGTAACGAGGAGCCAGCAGGCACGTTGCCGGTGCGCGCCATGGGCGCGGTGGACCAACATAGTCAATTGCAGATGTATCTCGAAAGTCGCCACGATAAAATGTTCACTTTCCTCGAACTCGAGAGCTGGGAACATGACTTTGCAATACCGCTAGCTGAAAATGAGGCGACGCGCTTCGCGTATTTGAACAACAAAACCTTAGGTGACATCATCCACGCAGAATTTCGCGCCACACGTCAGATCATTACCGAAACCGGCCATCCGAATTTAACGATTACGCTGGCGCAATTAGACGCACATACGCTCGGTCAACTCATTGATCTGTTTCAGCGCATTACGATTTACACCGCGCTGCTTTACGGCGTGAATCCGATCGACCAACCGGCGGTGGAAAAAGGCAAGAAAATTGCGGTCGACTATTTAAGCCGCATGAAATAATTATTTTGCGCGATATTTTGCGCGCAAATAGGGTAGCAAGTGCGGTTGCAAGCGGGCCTGCGTCGCCGCGTCGAGATGACGATACGACAGCACCCGACCGCGACACTCTCCTTGGCGGCAACCACAGTCGAAACCGGTAAAATCCTCTTCGTCGATCGCGGTACTGTAGTCCCAGGTAATTTCTTCACCAGGCTCTATGTGTCGCAAGGCAACCAGCTCCAAATCTTTTAAAAATGCACTATTCGGCGCGCAAGAATGATTAACGTAGTCGTCCGCGGTGCCGGACGCACCGAGGTAAAAATCCTCGGCGATTTGCAGATGATAATCGGTAGGATCGAGCTGCGACCGATGCAACAGCGGGCCGGTAAATACCAGGATCGCCTCGCCGGCGGCAATGGTTTCGCGGGCAAACACGCCGCGGCCATGCTGTGCACTGCCACGCACCTCGATTTTGGTCGCACCTTGTGCTTCGATTTTTGAGTTAAGTCGTGACATGATTCGCGCGATATAATACCCGGATCGTTCCGCCCCCTCTACAACGGCCGCTCATGCGTCAATATCTCGACCTCATGCAACACGTGCTTGCCCACGGCGTACAGAAACACGATCGCACTGGGACCGGCACGCTTAGCGTCTTTGGCTACCAGATGCGCTTCGATCTGGCGCAAGGCTTTCCGCTGGTGACGACCAAAAAACTGCATGTGCGCTCGATTATCCATGAACTGCTATGGTTTCTGCGCGGCGATGGCAATATTCGCTATCTCAAAGAAAACGGTGTCAGCATTTGGGACGAGTGGGCCGATGCCGACGGCAATCTCGGTCCGGTGTATGGTGTGCAATGGCGCTCCTGGCCGACGGCCGACGGCCGTAGCATCGATCAAATCGCGCGCGTCGTCGACGACATCAAAAAAAATCCCGATTCACGTCGCCTCATTGTATCGGCATGGAACGTCGGCCAGATCGAGGCAATGGCGTTACCGCCATGTCACGCGTTTTTTCAATTCTACGTTGCGCAGGGGCGCCTCTCGTGCCAACTCTATCAACGCAGCGCCGATATTTTCTTAGGCGTACCGTTCAATATCGCCTCATACGCCTTGCTGACGCTAATGATGGCACAGGTAACGGGGCTTAAGCCCGGCGATTTCGTGCATACGCTTGGCGACGCACACCTCTACAATAACCATCTCGAGCAGGCGCGCACGCAACTTGCGCGCGCGCCGAAGCCGCTGCCGCAGATGACGCTCAATCCGGCAGTAAAATCGATTTTCGATTTTCGTTACGACGATTTCACTCTGCTTAACTACAACCCCGAACCGGCAATCAAGGCCCCGGTCGCCGTATGAGCCAGGCGTTACCTGCGATATCGCTCATCTGGGCGATGGCGCGTAATCGCGCGATTGGGATCGACAACCGCCTGCCATGGCATCTGCCGGCCGACTTAAAGCGATTTCGCAATCTCACGACCGGACATCACATCGTCATGGGTCGGAAGACCTTTGAATCGTTTCCCAAACCTTTACCAAATCGTACACACGTGATTGTCACCAGCGACCGGGAATACCGCGCACCTGCCGGTTGCCTGGTGGCGCACTCGATCGATGCGGCACTGGCATTGGCGCAATCCGACTCGGAGATTTTCGTGATCGGCGGTGCGAGCCTTTACGCACAGACGCTACCGCGCGCGCATCGGCTATACATGACGTTAATTGATACGGTAGTAGAGGGTGACGCCTTTTTTCCGGCGTTCGATATGGGAGAGTGGAAGGAAACCGCGCACGAAGTATTCGCGCGCGACGATCAGAACCCTTATTCGTTCAGCTTCGTAACCTTAGAACGAAGCGCCGGCTAGCCGCCGCCGGTGCTTTAGGCCGCGATCTGACGCGCGAGCTCCGCCGCTTGTTTCTTTTGCAAATCATTACCCTCGGCTAAAACTTCATCGAGGATACTGCGGGCGCCGTCGGCGTCGCCCATGTCGATATAGGCCTTGGCCAAATCGAGTTTAGTAGCGGTCTCGTCGATCTGGCTATCGAACTCAGCGCTGCCTAAGCCGTCGTCGCCCTGGGCGTCAGCCAACTCGGGCGGTACTGCCTCGAACTTCGGCTCGTCCTTGGTCTCGTTTTCAGACTCGAAGCTCACACCGAAATCGGGGGTTGCTTCAAAGCTAGGTGTTTCCTGCGGCGCATCGGTCGCCGGTGACGCCGCTTCAATCATGAGGCTGTTGAAATCGAAGTCGATCCCTTCCGGTTCAGATTTTGCCGGCTCGGCGGGTGCACTCATTTCAATCGGCGCATCCATGGATAAAGTTTCCTGCGGCGCCGGGGTAGCGTTACCGCTCGGCTTTTGCATATCGAAATCTAAATTGAAATCGAGATCGTCGTGACTTGCGCTTGGGCTTGGCGCGGAAGGTGTCAGCGGCGGTTCTGCGTGCGACATGGCTACCGCGGCCGCACCGACCGCAGCAGCGGCAGCACCGCGGAACAAGGGATTGTCGGGATTCATCTTACGGCCCATTTCTTCGGCCTTTTCCCATACCTTGCCAGCCTTACCTTCGAGTGCGGCGTATAACTCCTCAGCCACCGTCTCAAACGAAGGCAGGTCATTACGCTGATGATAGATTTCAAGCAACTTGAGGCGTAGCTCATGGCGGTTCGGATCTTTCACCACCGCTTCTTTCAGAATTTCCTCTGCCTGCTCGTCGCGGCCGTAGGCGAGATAAACCTCAGCCTCGGCGATCGGGTCGACTTCGTCGGTGTGAATATTGCCCATACCACCCTGACTGAAATCGCTTAAGAACGATACATCACCCGCGGCGGCGTCGGGGTTGGCCGCGCCTTCGGAATTGGCGTTCAAGCCCCCGCCGGCAAGAATGCTTTCACCAAACTCGGCGATCGCCTGACGCCGACGCCTGTAATAGAGCAATGCCCCGCCAAAACCGAGTGCTGCAATACCGCCTACAATTGGCAACATCAAAGAACTGTCGGTGAGATTCTTTAGGATATCGGCAAAGAAGCTCGTCTCTTCCGCCGGCGCTGGCGCCGATGCGGCCGGCGGTGCCTTCGCGGCTACGGCGGGCGCCTGCGCCTTGCTCGGTTTGGTATCTTTACCCGCATCGGAAGTCACGGGTGCCGCAGTTTCTTTGCCGACGGTCGGTGCCGCAACGGTTGCTGGCGTGTTGCTGGTCGTCTTTGGTTTTTCGGGAACCGGTGCCGCCTTAGCCGTTTCCTTCGTGTCCTTCTTGTCGACCGTCTTATCGCCGGGTTTGGTCGCCTGCTGCTGCGCCTTCGCCAAATCTTTGTTCTCGAGTTCAATTAAACGTTTCGCGTTTTTGACTTGTGCCTCGAGCTGACTGACACGCTCGCGCAGTTCTTTATTTTCCAATTCTTTCGAGGTAATCGCCTCTTCCAGCGTCGCGGCGCGATCTGCTAGGCGTTGGCGTTCGGCGGTATCGCCACCGGCCGACTTACCGTCCTTCGCATTCTTGGCATCGGCCGTATTGCCGCGCACGATCTTTAATAAGTCTTTATCGCCCTTCGCCTTTGCAGTGGCGTCCGTCGTAGCGGTCTTTGCGTCGGCAGGCTTGCCGGCATCGGTTTTTTGGGTGTCATTTTTTCCGGCGCCCTTGGGAACGGCATTGAGATCACCGGTGACCACATTCGATTCTGAGGGGACTTTGACGACCTGCGCCGCACTAGCAAGCTTCAACTTGTATTCCTGCCACGCCGTATATTGCGCACGAAATTCCTTCACTGCGACCGTGCGCGGTGTGGTTTCGATCTCACTACGCGAAGGAATCGTCAGCACCTTACCAGCTTTGAGATTATTGACGTTATTGCCGAAGAACGCCGATTTGTTCGACTTTAGCAACGCCAACATCGCCTGTTCGGCACTGACGCCATCGGCAAGCTTCAGCTGCTTGGTAATCTGCGACAGGGTTTCCCCGCGCTTGATCGGCCCATACTCGTTGACACCCTCGCTGCCGTTGTTCGACGTCGCCATGTTCGGCGCCGCCGATGTTGCCGGCGCTTTGCGCGCGTTCGATGTTGTTGGCGATGTCGTGACTGCGGTCGAGGGCACCGGGGCTTGGGCGCTGTCGCGGCCCCCGGGACCTAAGAGGTCGTCCTCGTTTTGCTTAGCGGCGCGCGAACCGGTTTCGCCGGTCGGAGCTGTCGGGGAAATCTCGGCCGGCGTCGCCGGCATAATATCGACACTTTCATTGGCGTCGGCCGCTTTCGGAGCGGGCGCCGCATCACCAACCGGTGCCGCCGGGGCGTTCGGAGTTGGGGCAACTGTCTCGGGTTGTTTTTCAAAAGGCGCCGGGGCCGGTACTGGCGCTGCGGTGCGTGCCGATTCTGCGACCGGCGCATTCACAGCACTCTGCCGCGCGGCGACAATTTGCGGCGGGTCGAGCAAGGCAGTGTATTCGCGCATCATGCGACCACCGGCCCAATCGACTTGCAATAGGAAATGCAGAAACGGCTCGCGCATGGGCTGATCGCTCGATAATTTGAGGACCGAGCGGCCGTCGCTACGTCGGGAAACGGTGTACTTAATATCGTTAAGTTGCGTGCTGCGTTCGATGCCGGCGGCATCGAACTCGCTACGCGGGGCGAGACCCGCCGTGAGCTTCTTGAGCTCGTCAGCGGATGTGGTCGTCAATTCGATGTCGGCGTTTAGCGCCTCATCGAGACCGGAATAAACGGTCAGCTTGCCAAGGCCCAAGGCATGGGCGCTACCCACGGCTCCGAGCCATGTGGATACGATGATTCCACGCGCAAGATTTAACGTCCAACCATGTCGGTGCATCTGCTCACCCTAAATTTTTTGACCGGAAATTCCTAAGAAAAACTCCTTAAGAATCAGTCGATTAGCCTAGTTATAGTAGAAAGTCTTTACAAACTCACGATAACTATAGCTTACAGGTAGTGTTTTACCAACTCTTCGGCAATCTGAATGCTGTTCAACGCCGCGCCTTTGCGCACGTTGTCCCCCACCACCCAAAGGTCGAGTCCGCGCGGGTGCGAGACGTCCTCGCGAATGCGCCCGACAAACACCGCATCGACCCCAGCCGAGTCCGTTACCGCCGTCGGATAGCCGCCGGGTTTGCGATCGTCGATCACCTTAACGCCCGGCGCCTTGCGCAATAATGCGCGCGCCTGCTCCGCGGTAATTTTATTTTTAGTCTCGATGTGAATCGCCTCCGAATGGCCATAAAGAACCGGCACACGCACCGCGGTGGGATTCACTTTAATGGAGTCGTCCCCCATGATCTTGTTGGTCTCCCACACCATCTTCATCTCTTCTTTGGTATAGCCGTTGTCCTGAAACACATCAATATGCGGTAAGGCGTTGAACGCGATCTGCTTCGGGTAAACCTTGGCGGCGACCTCGCCGTTTTGCAGCAGCGCTGCGGTCTGCGCCACCAACTCTTCGATTGCCTCCTTACCGGTGCCGGACACCGCCTGATAAGTGCAGACATTGATCCGCTCGATGCCGACGGCGTCGTAGATCGGTTTCAATGCCACGAGCATTTGTATCGTCGAGCAATTCGGATTGGCGATGATGCCGCGATTCTTATAATCAGCGATCCTTTCCGGATTCACTTCCGGCACCACCAGCGGGATATCGGCGTCGTAACGAAAATGCGCCGTGTTGTCGATGACAACACAACCGGCAGCGGCAGCCTTGGGCGCGTATTGCGCCGAGATTTCACCGCCGGCGGAAAATAGACCGATTTGCGCCTTCGAAAAATCGAACTTGGCCAGGTCTTCAACCGTGAGGTAGCCGTCTTTGAATCGCACCTTGCTACCGGCGGAACGCGCCGACGCCAAGGCATATACGTTGTTCACGGGAAAGTTACGCTCGGCGAGGATCGATAACATCGTTTCGCCGACCGCGCCGGTCGCACCGACGACAGCGACATCGTACTTCTTACTCATGGTAAATCTCCGAAGAAAAGGAATGAAAATAATTCATCCAGGGCGTGTGGCACCCCGGTTACAGCATAGTGTTTTTCGCGTTAACGCGTCTGATTCGGCCTTACTAACTCGTCTGGCGCAAGGCGCCGACCACCGCGTCACCGATCTCAACCGTGCCGACCTTTTTCCCATGACCGGCGTAGATATCCGCGGTTCGCAAACCGGCATCGAGTACCGCCGCTACCGCCTGTTCAATCCGGCGCGCGAGTTCGAGCTCGTTGAAGCTATAGCGCAACATCATGGCCACCGACAAAATCGTCGCCAAAGGATTTGCGACGCCTTTACCGGCGATGTCCGGAGCCGAGCCATGAATCGGCTCATACATACCTTTATTATTCTGATCGAGCGATGCCGACGGCAGCATTCCAATCGATCCAGTCAGCATCGCGGCCTCGTCGGACAAGATATCGCCGAACATATTGCCGGTGACGATCACATCGAATTGCTTCGGCGCGCGCACCAATTGCATGGACGCGTTATCGACATACATATGCGTCAACTCAACGTCGCCGTACTCTTTGCCGACGCGCGTGACGACCTCGCGCCATAGCTGCGTCGTTTCGAGCACATTCGCCTTATCGACCGAACACAATTTGCGTCGGCGTTTGCGCGCGATATCGAATGCAGAATGCGCGATGCGCTCTACCTCGGATTCGAAATACGTCATGGTGTTGTAGCCCTGACGTCCGCCGTTAACCACCGTGCGGAAACCGCGCGGTTGTCCAAAATAAATATCGCCGGTAAGTTCTCGCACAATCATGATATCGAGACCGGCGACCACTTCCGGTTTCAAAGTTGAGGCGTCTGCGAGTTGCGGATACAAAATCGCCGGCCGCAAATTGGCGAACAGCTTTAATTCCGACCGAAGCCCTAACAATCCGCGCTCGGGGCGCAGCGGCATATCGAGTTGATCCCAACGCGGGCCACCGACGGCACCGAGTAATACCGCATCTGACGCCTTCGCCAGCACCAATGTCGCATCCGGTAATGGATAACCACTCGCGTCGTAGGCTGCAC
>CAZCAK010000050.1:0-8551 GCA_964496605.1 uncultured Acidiferrobacteraceae bacterium
TGGTATCAGCGACGGCCTCGGTTACGGCGCCAATGCACGCGCCGCCTTAATTACGCGCGGACTTACCGAGATGACGCGACTGGGTGTCGCCTTAGGCGGCGAGCGTGCGACGTTTATGGGGCTGACCGGCATGGGCGATCTGATTCTCACCTGCACCGACGATCAATCGCGCAATCGCCGCGTCGGTCTCGGGCTCGGCCGCGGCGAGGCGTTGAATGCGATCGTGTCGCGCCTGGGCCAAGTGGCCGAGGGTATTGGTACGGCGCGCGCGGTACAGCGGCTCGCGGCGCGACTCAAGATCGAGATGCCGATCACCGAGCAGGTGTGTCAGGTCCTATTCGAGCGCACGCCGCCGCGTGCGGCGGTCGCGGCTTTATTGCAGCGCGACGCCAAATCGGAGTAGCGAATCCTGCAATCGTATTGACCGCCGCGATCCGCGGGCGTATCAATGCGCACCATGACCATCGCAGCGCAAGTCGTTCACTGCCCATATTGCGGCGAGACATTCGAAACTACGGTCGACCTGTCCGCCGGCGATCAGCAATACATCGAAGATTGCTACGTATGTTGTCGCCCGATCGTATTCGATGTCGCGCTCGATCACAGTGGGCGTCTCACACTTGCTACCCGACGCGACGATGAGTGACTATAAGCCCATCCCCTGCATTAACTACGAGCAATTCGAACTCGCCATCATGCATCACGAAACCCTTCGCATCACCTGGAGCGAGGGCAATGTGTTTTACGAGCGTGTCATTCGCCCCACCGATTTACAAACCAAATCCGGGGAGGAGTTTTTATTGTTCCGCGACACCGACGGGCACGACGGTCGCGTGCGTCTCGATCACATCCATAAAGTCACACCGGCGTGACGCGCATCGCAATTATTATCGCCGCGCTGTTCGCGGGCGGGGCGTACGCGGCTGCGCCGAACTGCGGCGAGCTGGGCAACGCGGTACAGGTGTTGGGATCCGGCGGCCCGGAACTGCAAAGCCAGCGCGCCTCCAGCGGTTATCTGGTGTGGTTGCAGGGCAAACCGCGCATCTTGATTGATGTCGGTGGTGGCAGCGCCTTGCGTTTCGGCGAGAGCGGCGCGAACGTCAGCGATCTCGATGTCATCCTGCTGAGTCACTTGCACGCCGATCACACCAGCGACTTGCCGGCCGTGATCAAAAGCTCATTTTTTGAGGAACGGCGCAACGCCTTACCCTTGTACGGCCCAGGCGGTAATAAAATCATGCCCGGCACAGTAGGCTTTGTGCGCGCATTGTTTGATCCCACCCGCGGCGCTTATCGCTATCTCTCGCCGTTTATTAGCCCGCAAAATCTTGGTACTTATAAATTGCGACCGTTCGATATCGATCCGACACCCCGCGACGCCGTGAAGGTATTTTCCAATGCACACTTCGAGGCCAGCGCGACCAGCATGATCCATGGCAACGTCCCGGCTCTCGCCTGGCGTATACAAGTCGGCGACAAGGCAGTGGTGTTCAGCGGCGACACCAGCGACGCCAATGCCTGGCTCGAGCGCATCGCCGCCGGCGCGCAAATGCTTGTCGCCCATCATACGGTGTTGGAAGGCGCGACCGGGGTCGAGCGCGATTTGCATATGCCGCCGAGCGTGATTGGACGCGTGGCGCATTTGGCCAATGTTAAACGTCTGGTGTTATCGCATCGCAGCACCCGCACCCTCGGGCACGAAACCGAGAGCACCGGCGCGATCCGCAAATACTTCTCCGGTCCGCTCGATTACGCCGAAGACCTCGCCTGTTATCCGCTGTAACACCCTACTTTCGATATAGCAGTCGCCGATGGTAAGCCCATCCGACCGGCGTCAGGGCGGCTACTATAATTACTGATCATCACCTGTTCGCGGCTTACGCGATATTCGAAAGGAGTGGCTATGTCCGTATTCGGTTTTGTCGTGGTCGGCTTGATACTCGCGGCCTTGCTCTACGGCATCATGATTTATAACAACCTGGTACAGCTGAAACACGGTGTCGCCCAAGCCTGGGCGAACATTGATGTATTGTTGAAGCAGCGTCATGACGAGCTGCCGAAACTAATCGAGACCTGCAAGCAATACATGCAACACGAGCGTGGCGTGCTCGAGTCGGTCGCGGTTGCGCGCGCCTCCGTGTTCAAGGCCCGTGCCGCCGGCGATGTCAAGGCATTGGGCGGCGCCGAGGCGCAGCTGCAGGCGGGACTCGGTAACCTATTCGCGGTGGCGGAAAATTATCCGGCGCTGAAGGCCGACGAAACGTTTCGTAACTTGCAGCTACGTATCACGCAACTTGAAACGCAAATCTCGGATCGGCGCGAGTTCTATAATGACAGCGTCAACGCGAACAACGTGCGCATCGAGCAATTTCCCGACGTATTCGTCGCGCGTCTGTTAAATTTCGGCGAACGGCCGCTGCTTAAATTTTCCAAGGTGGAACTGGCGGACGTCAACGTAAAGACCTTGTTCAATTAAACGCCCGATGTCGCTTGCGGAGCAAATCCAACAGCACGACACCGCGACTATCGTTGCTTTAGTTTTGTTCTTATTCGGTCTCGCGCTGTTCGCCGCATTCGCCGCTTACCGCTACCTACAACGCGCGCGCTTAATCGAAGACACACCGACGCAGAAAACCCGCTCTGCCGCACAAGGCTACGCCGAACTCGCCGGCCGCGTGCAGCCGTTAATGGAAGCGGTGCTGCGCGCACCGCTATCCGGGTTGCCGTGCCTATGGTACCGCTATCGGGTCGAACAACGCGTCACCGATAGCCGCAACCGCAGCAGCTGGCGCACGATCGAACAAGGCGTTAGTGACCAATGGTTCAAGCTGACTGACGAGACCGGATCAATCGCGATCGATCCGCGCGGCGCCGACGTAGACACACCGGCGTGCTACCGCTGGGAAGGCGATTATCGTGCATCGGTATCGACGCTGCCGGGTGCATTGCTGGCGTTTATGAATCAGCGCAATTTCGGCGGTCGTTATCGCTTAACCGAACAGCGCGTACATGCCGGCGAACGCCTATTCGCACTTGGAATGCTTAAGAATGCGCAAAGCCACGATCGTGGCGCCGGCTTGAGCGGCGCCGCGCGCACCTTATTGCATACCTGGAAACAGGATCAAGACAACCTGAAACAGCAATTCGATCGCAACCGCGATGGCCGCATCGATGCGGATGAGTGGGCCCTGGCGCAACAAGCCGCCGAAACCGCGGCGCTGCAACAGGCGCCGACTTTGGCGTTGAATGTGCTCGGCGCCTGCAATAACGGTCGCCCATTCATTCTTTCGGCATACCCGCAAACGCAATTGGTACAACGCTTCAAGCTATACGCCGCAGCGGGCAGTGTAGCGGCGTTCGCCATCGGTGCAGCGGCAATGTGGATCCTGAATATCCGCTTTCATTGAGCGATAACGACGCTGCGTTGCGCCGGCACCGCCGCGAGACGCCAATGCGAAATCGCCCATGACCATAACTCCGTAAGCGCTTCACCAATATCAGGCGGCGGTGCCTGATGCAAAAATCCCAAGGCCGCGCGAACCGCTGCCGCCGGCGCCAGCACATCGATTGGTGTCGCATACGTCTGCTTACTTAATTTTTCGCCGTGCGCATTAACCGCGACCGGCAGATGCGCGTAGCGCGGCGTCGGTAATTGCAGCAGCCGTTGTAAATGAATCTGGCGCGCGGTCGAATCAAGCAAGTCCGCGCCGCGCACCACTTCGTTGATACCTTGTGCCGCATCGTCGACCACGACCGCGAGCTGATAGGCAAACAGGCCGTCGGCGCGGCGCACGACGACGTCGCCGACCTCGCGCGTGAGATCCTGTCGCTGAGGTCCGAATACCAAATCGTCGAACTCGATAACACCGGCATCGCGCGTGTCGACACGCCAGGCACGGATCGCGCGGCCCGCCGCGGGACCATCGCGACAGGTGCCGGGATAGACCGCACCATCAATGCCTGTCACCGACGAATCGGCGATCTCGCGCCGCGAACACGCACAACCGTAGGCGCAATGCGCCTGCTGCAATTGCGCTAATGCCGCCTCATACGCCGCGGTGCGCGTACTCTGATACCACACCGCCTCGTCCCAATACATGCCGAGACGTTCGAGCGAACGCAAAATATTATCCGCGGCGCCGGGCACGACCCGCGGCACATCGACGTCTTCGATACGCAACAACCAACGGCCGCCGCAAGCGCGCGCCTGTAGAAAGCTAGCGACCGCGGCGCTGAGCGAGCCGAAATGCAATGGTCCCGTGGGCGAAGGCGCAAAGCGTCCGCGATAATCGTTATAATACCGCTGCGTCATCGCCGACCTGCGGCTGGGCGTGCATGTGCGATCATTCCGCTGACACCATTGGAGAACTTATGATTTCATGGACCAAAATACGTCGCCTGCCTTTGTTTCCGATTGTTCCGTTTGTGCCGCTGGCTTATATCGTCGGCAGTCTCTACGCCTTGGTCATTATTAACCGTCGCGTGCGCCATGTAGAGCGCTTCACGCAAACTTGGCTCGCGCCGCACCGCGCCAAACAAGGACTACCGCCATCGCCGCCGCTCGCATCATTGGACTGATCTCCGATACGCACGGCTTGATGCGCCCGCAAGCACTGGCGGCGCTCGCAGACGTGGAGCTAATCGTGCATGCCGGCGATATCGGCGGTGCGCACATCCTCACGGCACTCAACAGTGTGGCGCCGACGGTGGCGGTGCGGGGCAACAACGATAACGATCATTGGGCACAGTCGCTACCGCTGACCGCGCGCGCACCTATCGGCCCCTACGCGCTCTATGTCATTCACGAACGCAAGCGGCTCGACCCCGCGCAATTGCACGATAACGATATCGTAATCTTCGGCCATTCGCACAAGCCCGAGGCGAAACGGGACGGCGATCGTTGGTTCATTAATCCAGGTAGCGCCGGACCGCGGCGCTTTCGATTACCAATCTCGCTCGCGCGTTTGCATCTGACGCAGACAGTCGTCACCGAATTCGTCACACTAAGCTGATGGGGCGCGATCGCTTACCGCGGCCGCACAGCTCGGCCTACATCACCGCCGCCGGCGCGCAAAAGCTGCGCGCGGAGCTGCAGTTCTTGTGGCGGGTCAAACGCCCGCAAGTCACGCAGGCGGTGAGTGATGCCGCCGCCCTCGGCGATCGTTCCGAAAACGCGGAATATATTTACGGTAAAAAACAATTGCGCGAAATCGATCGGCGCATTCGCTTTTTGCAAAAGCGACTCGATGAGCTGATCATCGTCGATCGCGTGCCCGACGATCGCGAGCGGGTGTACTTCGGCGCCTGGGTCGAACTTGAAACGGCCGACGGTACGCAGCGACGCTATCGCATTGTCGGCGCCGATGAGCTAGACCTGGCGCAAGGCCACATCAGTGTTGACTCGCCCTTGGCGCAGGCGCTGCTTAAGAAAAAAATCGGCGATGAAATCGAATTGCGCGTGGGCCCGCGCCGCGAGCGCCTCATTATCCACAATGTCGAGTACCCGACCTCGAGCTAGGGTGCTCGCCACGGCGGCGGTTCTCACATACAATGCCGAAAAAAAGCAGCGCGCCGACGCTGTCGGTCTCGCCTTTAGTTATAACAATAAAAAACTAACAGCTGCACAGTTCCACAGGAACGTCGCTGTGCGCCATTTGGGGACGTAATAAGAACCATCTCATGAGTACTGCGCCCATTCAACGTCTGCTATGGCTCGACGCGCTACGCGGCGTCGCGATTGCGTTAGTCATACTATTTCATCTGACGGCGCACTACGGTGTGAAGTATCCGCATCAGCCGTCCTTGGGCGCGCCGCCCCTCGTTTTGAACTGGGGCTGGGTCGGTGTCTATTTATTCTTTTTGATCAGCGGCTACATCATCTACCTCACCATCCAAACCAAACCCGGTGTCGGCCACTTTCTGCTCGCGCGCCTAACACGACTCTTGCCGCCGTTCTGGGTCAGTATCGCCGCCCTACTGCTCATCGAGCTCGCGCACCAGCAGGTGTTCGGTGTGTCGCACCATCGCTCGTGGTATACGATCTTTGCCAATGCCAGCATGTTTCCGGACGAACTTCGCGCCGCCGAATTGCAGGGCGCGTCTTGGAGCCTATTCGTTGAGTTAAAGTTTTATTTCTTATTCGCCTTATTGTGGCGCCTTGCCGACATGAAGCGCCAAGCGGTGTTCATGGCTTCGTTCGCGGTCTTGCTGGCACTATGGGCGGCACATGAATACATCCACAACTTGCCGTTGGGATCGAATTTTAAATATTTCATTCCGTTCTGGCTCGGCATCGCCGCTTATAAATTGCGCCACGAAGATTTATCGCGTGGCTACTATCTCGGCATAACCGTCGCGACGGCACTGGCGCTCGGTTTCGGAATCAACCCGGTCATGTTCGCGGCGATTCCCGTGTTTGCGCTGCTTATGGCCATCGGCCCGGATTTAGCGCGAGCATCCTGGCTCGCAATGGGACTACGGCCGCTCGCGGCCTTAGGGCGCATCTCCTATTCGGTTTATTTGCTACACGAACCGCTGGGTTATCTCGTGCTCGGCGCCTTGGCCTTGTATGGCTGGCATTACGGCGCGGCGCTTCTATTCGCGGTCGCCGCAATCTTGCTCGCGGCCTATCCGAGTTATCGCTATATCGAGCGCAGCGACAAGCGCATCGCAAATTACGTTTTAGCGAAGTTCACCGCGCGCGCACCGAAGCCGGCAGCGGTCGACGGCGAAGTACGCGCGACGCGTTAACGGCGCGTAAATAGCAAATCCCACACGCCGTGCCCGAGGCCGTGTCCCCGGCGTTCGAACTTGGTCAATGGCCGATCGGCCGGACGATGCGCAAAATTGCCGCCGCCGTGGTGGTTGAGAAACGCCGGGTCGTGATCGATCAGCGCCAACATCGCGTGCGCATAATCCTCCCAATCGGTGGCAATGTGCAGCACACCGCCGGGTTGCAACACGCGCGCGACGAGCTGCAGAAAATCCGCCTGCACCAGGCGCCGTTTGTGATGCCGCAATTTCGGCCAGGGGTCGGGAAAAAAAATCTGCACCGCGGCCAGCGATTGTGGTGGCAAAAAATCTTGCAGGAGTCGCTTCGCGTCGTCGCAGATCACGCGAACATTGGTCAGTCGCTTCGCTTCCAGTTCTTGCAGTACGCGTCCGATACCAGGGCGATGCACTTCGACGCCGAGGTAATTGCGGTCTGGATATTGCGCCGCATAGCTCATTAAGGTCTCGCCATTACCGAAACCGATCTCGCACACGGTATCGGCATCGCGTCCGAATATCGTCGCAAGATCGAGCGGTGCCGTCGCGAGATCAATGCCGTATCGCGGCCACAGGGTTGCGAGCGCACGCCGCTGCGCATCGGTCATGCGCCCTTCGCGCCGCACGAAGCTGCGAATGGGTCGGTGCCGCGGGACACCACCCGCCGAATCCGTCACGCTTAATTAAAGAATAGGCCGTCGATCGGCGACGAGGCCGAGGCAAACGCCTTACGCGGCATGCGCCCGGCACGATATGCCAGGCGTCCCGCCTCGACCGCCTGTTTCATCGCCGCCGCCATGAGCACCGGGTCTTTCGCGGCGGCGATCGCGGTATTCATCAAGACGCCGTCGCAACCAAGTTCCATCGCGACTGCAGCATCGGAGGCGGTACCGACCCCGGCGTCGACCAAGATCGGCACCTTGGCGTTCTCCACGATCAGGCGAATATTGTAAGGATTGCGAATGCCGAGACCGGAGCCGATCGGTGCCGCGAGCGGCATGACCGCGACACAGCCCATGTCTTCCAGTCGCTTGGCGATAATGGCGTCGTCAGTGGTATACACCATCACCTTGAAGCCGTCCTTGATCAACACTTCGGCCGCCGCCAGTGTCGCCGTCACATCCGGATACAAGGTCTTTTGATCGCCCAAGACCTCGAGCTTCACCAAATCGTGTCCATCAAGCAGCTCGCGCGCGAGCCGACAGGTGCGAATCGCCTCCTCGGCGGTATAACAACCGGCAGTATTCGGCAAAATCGTATAGCGCTTCGGCGAAATCACGTCGAGCAAATTCGGCTCTTTCGGATTTTGTCCAATGTTCGTGCGACGAATCGCCACCGTGACAATCTCGGCGCCGCTGGCCTCGATCGCGGCGCGGGTCTGCTCCAAGTCTTTATATTTACCGGTACCGACCAATAGGCGCGAACCATAGGCGCGGCCGGCCACGATCAGCGCATCGTTCGGCGTTTGATTAAGATATTCCGCAGGTGTTGCCATTAGCCGCCTCCAATCGCATTCACCACCTCGATGCGATCCTGATCTTTAAGTTGAAATTCGCCGTGCCGGCTGCGCGGCACGATTTCGCGATTGACCTCGACCGCGACGCGTTGTTGCCCTAAGCCGAGCTCGGCCAATAGCGCGGCAACGGTCGCTGCCGGCGCTAGATCGCGCAATTTGCCGTTGATATAAACCTGCATGAGTCTCATCGAGCGTAAGGAACCGTGGCGTTATTGTATTGCGTAGTCGCCGCTAACACGAGTGCGGCGATCGGGCCCCAAACGGGAC
>CAZCAK010000051.1:0-4772 GCA_964496605.1 uncultured Acidiferrobacteraceae bacterium
CGTAGGTTCAAATCCTGCCCCCGCTACCATTTTTAAATAAGCATGTCATTTATATAAGCACTTCGCCGACCTGGCGACGTGCCCATACGATCTGTCCCAATCCATCGCCTCACCGGTTAGCTCCACCTCGGCGAGTCACTGGTCCTTATGATCGGTCGCATGACAATGTCATCGATGATTTGCGCGCAGCGTTAACACGCGTTGTGGCGTTGGCATTTTTTCGGCTTCGATCCTTCCCTCCTCCGCCAAGCGCTGACGTCCGAAGGAGCCAGCAGAGTTATCGTTCCTCGGGTGGCAATGCCATTTTGCCCAGTCGTGCGAGCGCAGCCCGACGTTCGCGCGCGACGCGGCGAGCAACGCCGATAATGGGTTCAAGTTCCTGCGCGGCCGCAAGGGCGTCCTCGGCAGTCGGTGCTTTGTTCGCCTGACCGGGTGCCGAAGGGAACTGCCGTACGTGGGTTCTATCGCGTTCATCAGCCATGGGAATTTTCCTCTCTGTCCGGAAGAAATGCGTTGCGAACATCCTAAGATCATCCCGACCCTCAGTCGTCCGACCGTACATACTGCCTTACGTATAATAGGTATAGCTAGTCATAAAAGGTTCCGCATTAAGTCGCGGTCCTGACGCGAACCGGACTAACCGGAGAACACCCGCCACCGTGACGCACCGCACTCAGCGGCGCGATCGGTCGCGTCGCTTATGCGACGTGACGACTCGGTTGCCAGATTTCAGTCTGCAGCGCGATGCCATGCGCGCCGTGATGCATGGCCGTATCCAAGAGATCGAAGCGCATTCCGCCTAGCGCATAGACCGGAACCGGGCAGTTGCGTGACAGCGCCGCGAATCGATCCCAGCCTACTCCCGGAACGCCCGGGTGACTGGGCGTCGGCAATACCTGCGACACGACGACAAAGTTGGCGTGCAGGCGCGCGGCGTGCGCCAGCTCCTCGGCGCTGTGACACGAGGCCGCCCAGAATTCGATTGCCGGCGGCGTACGCAGGCGCATGAGTTGCTCCGCCTGCAGATGCACACCATCGGCACCGGCGCGCACGGTTGCGGCAACATCGCCGTTCACCAATACGCGTGCCTGGTAGCGACGCGCGAGCGCCGTGACACGACTTGCAAACTGCGCGAGCTGTTCGCTGGTCATCCACGGTTCGCGTACCTGAATTAAGCGCACACCCGCTTCGAGTGCATTCGCAAGCCGCGCCATGAAGTCGGTCACGCCATACTTGCGCGCCTGCGTGATGGCGTATATCGATGGCAGGTTAAGCGCATGCAATAGCCGCCCATTGGCGGGCAGTAACGGTGCCACCGCGATCGCTGCGGGATCCTCCCAAGCGATGCGTTGGCCTTCGCGACCGTGCGGTGTGCCGTGCCACGACAACACACGGAATACATGCAGGCGCACGATCTTGTCGTCGTAGGTATGATCGTAGGTCATCCACGGATAAGCCGTGTCGAGTTCGAGTCCGACCTCTTCGTGCAGCTCGCGCGCGAGTGCACCCCGGGCATCTTCGGCCATTTCGAATTTACCACCGGGAAATTCCCAGAAACCACCCGAAACCTTTCCCTGCGGACGTTCGGCGAGCAGAACGCGGCCGTCGGAACGTTGCACCACGGCCACGGCGACGTTGACGATCGGCAGCGCGCGGCCGGTCATTTAGCGCCTGCGCGGCGTGGGCGCGCCAGATCGGGTTCGGCGTTCGCGGAAGCACAGTCCTGTTGCGTCGATTCGGTAAAGCAACGGACGTTATCCGGCAAACTACGCGCGCTACAGTTTTCGAGACAGTGCCGCGCCTTGTCGAGCACGAAATTCCGAAACGCCTCCGCGACTGCAGAAAAGCGCTTCTCGCGCCGGTGCACGAGATACCAGACGCGCCGCAGTGCCGGTGCATTCAGTTCGAGCGCCACCAGGCGCCCGAATTCGAGCTCCAACATCACACTCTGCATCGGGACCAACGCGAGACCGATGCCGGCCTGCACGCTTTGCTTGATCGCCTCGTTGCTGTTGATGATCATAGTAGTCTGCGGAGTCACACCGTGGCCGCGGAAAAAATCATCCGTGACGGCACGCGTGTCCGAACCCGGTTCGCGCATCAGGAAGCGCTCGGTGCCCAACTCTGTCAGCGACACCTTTTGCTGACCGGCCAGCCGATGGCCTGGCGGTGCAATCACCACCAACGGATCTTCCAGGAACGGCATGGCATCGAGCGTATCGTCCGCCGGTGCCGAACCCATCACCACCATATCGCGCTCGTTGTTTTCGAGCTGCGCCAACATGCCATCGCGACCGGTAATATGCAGATCGATCACGATGTCCGGATGCTTCAATGTCAACGCGGCGATCAGTCGCGGCATAAAATACTTCGCGGTCGGGCCGATGGCGAGACGCAGTTGGCCGCCTTGCGCACCTTTTAAACGCTCCAGAACAATTTCGGCTTCCGCCAGTTGTTCATGTACCTTATGGCCGTAGCGATAGAGCTCTTGACCGGCCTCGGTGAGAAACGTGCGCTTGCCGATTTGTTCGAACAGCGCGATGCCGAGATTCTCTTCGAGCTGGCGAATCTGCATCGAGACTGAGGGCTGCGTCATGCCAAGTTCCTGGGCCGCGCGCGTGAAATGCAGATGGCGCGCGACGGTGAGAAACACGGTGAGTTGACGCAGCGTAGTATTTTTCATGGCGATCAGTCGGGCCAGATCCGTGCCGGGTGCAGCACACCGTGACTTACGGGTGGTTCCGTTTTTGTCGCCGCGCGCCTCGCGACCGGCGTAGCGATCGCCGTTGACGCTGCGGTTGCGATCGCGTCCGCGCGCGCATTTTCGCCCGCGGGATTGCCGCGGCTCTGCTTCACACTTTCCGCCAGTTTCGATCCGATCTTCTTACTCATGCCGCCAAAATCTCCCCGATCACCGATTCGATTTCTTTCGCCGCCGATTCGCCACGCGCACCTAAGTCATACACGCTTCGGCCCTCGAGCGCCGCGGTACGGTAAATCGCGCGGCGTGCCAAGCCATTGCGCAGCGCCGGCACCGTAAACTCGCGAAACACCTCGGCCATCCCGCGGGCCATGGCGTTGCGCGCCTCGATTTGGTTTAACACTAAAAACGCGCGCAGACCCGGATTGTCCGCACGTGCCACCTGCACCATATCCTCAATACGTGTGCTCGCCCACAAATCCATCGGTGACGGTAAAACTGGAATCAACAAACAATCGGCGCGACTCAGTGCCTGCGCCACGCGCGGTGATTCGGTCGAGGGTGGGCAGTCGATCACCAGATACGCATACTCTTCTCGCACCGCGTCCACGGTCTCGTGCACACCGGCGATGACCTCGATGACCGGCACTGCCGGATTTGCCGGTGTGGTCGCGAGCCGCACCCAACTCGTTGCCGAGCCTTGCGGATCCGCATCGACCACCGCACAGGCGCCGCGACGCGCGAGCCCGGCGGCAAGATTCATAGCCAGTGTGGTTTTGCCGACGCCGCCCTTTTGATTGGCGACTGCGACAACGCGGCAATTCATGCACCGCCTGCCGGCGAGAACGCATTCACGCGCCGCGCGAATTCGAAATCCGCCGCGGTCAGCATCTTGCCGTCGCCCGCATGGATCGTAATATTGGCGTAGGTCTTGCCGAAGCTAATGTCCGGATAGCAACCGGTCTCTTTAGACAAGGTCGCCAACCGATCGAGAAAATCGCGCGTACCGGCGTAGTCGTTGAAGGCGAACCGCCGGTACAAGTTGGCTTGGCGCTCATTATGCGTCCAGCCGTCAACGGTGTTCGAGGTTTCCGACATGCTCACCTCCGTCAGCACACTGGTGGCAACGGCGCCAGCCTAGTGCTTTGATTCGACGCCGTGCTCTCGCAGCCGGCGCTCCAATTCCTGATAGTGCTGCACCTCATCGCCATGAATGCGCGCAAACAATGCGGCATTCCCGGCATCGGTCGTGCGCTCACAAAACTGCAGCGCCTCCGCGTAGAGTCGCATCGCCTCGGCTTCGGTCGCCAAACCGAAGCGCAGTAACTCGGCGAACGTGCGGCCGACCGGACGCGCGACCGTTTGCACGGACGGCGAGCCGACTCCGAGCTCGTGCAGTCGGCGAATAAACGCCTCGGCATGCGCCAGCTCGTCGACTGCGCCCGCACGTAGCTCGTCCGCGAACGGTCCGAGCCCCAGGCGTTCGGCCTGCACCGCCTGCAATACAAACTGCTGCGCGGCGCTGAACTCGTGGCTCACGGCCCGCTGCAAATAGGCGACGATGCGCGGATGCCCCGACACGTTTTACGCCCGCGAGAACGCAGCGTTACTCACGGCTTACGACTTGCTGACGTCGCCGTCGCGGCCGCCTGCACCGCCATCCGGACGCGTCGGCAGGACGCTTTCCACTTCCGCATGCGGACGCGCGATGATGTGCGCGGCTGCCAGGCCATCGCCTACACGTTCGCACGCATCGGCACCGGCGCGTACCGCCGCGTTCACTGCACCGGTCTCGCCGCGTACCAACACGGTGACGTAACCGCCGCCGACGAACTGCCGGCCGATGAGGCGCACTTCCGAGGCCTTGGTCATGGCGTCGGCGGCTTCAATCGCCGGAACCAAACCGCGTGTCTCGATCATGCCTAGGGCAATGCCCATCTTTTCGTTTGCCATGATGCTACTCCTATTTCTAAATTACCGATGGTATTAAGCCGTCGGATTGGTCGGCAGAATGCCTTCCACTTCCGCATGCGGACGCGCGATGATGTGCGCGGCTGCCAGGCCATCGCCT
>CAZCAK010000051.1:4872-8543 GCA_964496605.1 uncultured Acidiferrobacteraceae bacterium
CAAACCGCGTGTCTCGATCATGCCTAGGGCAATGCCCATCTTTTCGTTTGCCATGTTCAGTCTCCTGTCTCAATAGTTGAAAAATTCACCTAAATCTTTCCAGTCCAGCCGGCCTTATCACGAGCGCCACTCTTGCTCGCTCCAGTGATCGATAATTCCCCCAATCGTCATGTCGGTCGTGATGTTCGGATTGCCCGCCGCGATACGCGCGGCCGAGATCCCAATCGTAACCACGAAGTCGCCCGGCTTGCAGCCGATCGGATCGAGTGCCACCTGCAAATTGCCTTCGTGGTCCTCGACCACACGCAGCGACTTGGCAGCAAGCCAGAAGTTGCGCTTCGTCGTGACCAGGTCGCGGACGACACGCATGATTTCCATTTACTTCTTCACCTCTTTGGCGTCGTCTTCCCAGTAGTCGATGATGCCGACGATGGTGAAGTCGCTCGGATAATCTTTACTGCCGGCGGCGTCACGCGCAGCCGAACTCCCGACCACGATCACCCAGTCGCCGGGCTTGCACCCGACCGGATCTACCGCCACTTGCTTGCCGCTGCTGCCGCGTTCCTTCACCACCAGCAGACGGCGATTACCGAGCTGGCCGATGCGCGCGGTCGCGACGAGTGTCTTTTCAACCTGACAGATCTTCATTGTCTTGACTCCAATTTGCTGCAACCGCAGGCGCAGCGCTGACGGTCCGGCGTCGCCTGCGCGTCGATATCTTCAAGCTTGCTGCCCGGCGCCCAGTCCTTCACCGTGGCGTAGGTATAAAGCCAACCCTCGCGCACGAGCTCCGGGTAACGCGCCTCGATCGCGCGTGTAAGCCGGCGGCAGCGCGCCACCGCGCGATCGCGCGAACCCGGCACCTGTTCGTTGTAACGAAAATGAATGAACGCCGGGATCGGCAAGTCGTGCGCCATGTTCACCTTTTTGAAAATCTTAATGCCCACGTCCATGTCAGCCGCGCCCTCTTCAATCGTTTCCATCTGCGCCTGGTAGGCGAGATTGCGCATCTGCACGTCGTCGAAACTATCGCCGACGGTGATGAAGCGTTCAGTGTGACCGAGATCGGCGTAGCAGCCGTTGTGATACGCGCGCACGTAATCGATCTGCGCCATGTTGTTCTTGAGCAGATAACCGCAGAACCAGCGCATCCCCTCGGTCGCCGCATCGTCCGGCGACACACCAGCGCACTCGGCGACCGCGAGGCGAATCGCCTCTTTCGCTTCGTCACGCGAAAGATTGGCGGTGCGCTCGAACAACATACGGTTGTCGATGTAGCGCGTCAGACTCGTTTCGCCATGAGCGTCCGGCACGTGCACCTTGATCGCGTCGGTGTCGGTATCGACGCCGACCAGCAGCGTCGCGACCGACGCGCCGCAGCAATGACTGTTCTCGATCGCGTGCGCAAAATCGTTCAGACGATCGAGCAGCGCCTGCGCCGCCTTACGTTCGTCGCTGCCGTGTGCGGCGCAACCTTCTTGATTCGGATGCGAGCTGCTGAAGTGATACACGCCGATCTTGAGATACCGCGTCGGCTCGCCTGCCGCGTTAGGCAGACCTTCGCGGTAGCGGCGTAGCTCGATCTGCTCCCAGCAGCGCATGCTTTCTTCAACGTCGAACATCGAACCCGCGAACGACTTGCGATGCACGACTACCGCCGGCGGCACGCGCAGGATGTAATCGACGACGCCGCTCAAACGACCATCGGCGCACGGCGTGATGTCGATCGCATGGAAACCCCACTTGCGAATCACTTCATCTGCCGGCTCGCCTTCGGAGAGATCGGCGTAGCTGCGATCGAAGTTGCGATTCGCGAGTTGGCGAAACGTTTGGAACACACTGTACGCATACAGCCCGCGCATATTGAGCGGCTTAACCCAGCTCGATTGCAGGCACGACGTCGGCAATTCGAAACCGAGACGACCGCGCACGAGCTGCTGAATGCGATCGGCGCCGCCGTCTTGATATTGCATCGCGGCAACATCTTTCAACGCCGGTTCGATGGCGTCGAACGCTGCGGTGATTTCGCTTTCGCGTTCGAGCAAGCGCCGGTTGTGCACCGCGTCGTAGAGCGGATGCGCACCCGCGGGCGTAACACTGCCCATGGCCGCCGGCGTTTCGCCGTACAGCGCGACATACGGATCGGTCACCGCCGGCGGCGCAGCACCATACGCACCGGGACCATAAATCCCCGTGCTGTGGCGGCGGCGTTTGTGCGTTGACGTCATCACGTGACCGTTCCTCTACCGTGCTAACCGTGTGCGCCGCCCGAAAGCGTCACGCGCGCGGCCGACTTCGACGACCAACCGGCCATGCCCGTCACATTCTTGCGCGGCTCGTCGTGACGACCTTTACCCTTGAACGCCGCACTGCTTGCGAATCCATGCGGATTCCCGGCACGCTCGCTTGGGTTACGCTCGGTCGCGATGTAGTCCTCGGTGCCAGTCACGCTCGCGTGTTCGGTCCAGGCGCTGCCGGTGATGCCCGGCCCGTCGACGCGACCCTCACCCGTGAGTCGCACACGACCGGCGCGCTCGGCCTTCGGACGCGGATTGAAATTGAACTCTTGATTGCCGGTAATCTTGCCGTGACCGACCGCGAACGATCCGGTGATACGCCCGGTGGCGGTCGGCGCCTCGACGGCATTGGCATCGGCGCGCAACTGCGCCTCGCGCTGCGGCGAACGCACACTGAAGCGCGCCTCAATGTGCGCGAGTACATCGTCGCGCTTCTCCTCGGCGAGCGGCTCGCGGTAGTACGGCGTGCCGGTGATGCTGCGTTCGCAACCGCGATGCGTGCCGGTCACGTGATCGACATGCAACGGCGTGTCGCCGGTGACGCGGCAGCCGGCAGTCGGTTGCGCCATCGTCGGCGCGCCGGTCGGGCACACCGTGTCGTAATGCGCCGGACCGACGTAAGGCGTGCCGGTCACGGAACTGCAGGCGCCATATTCGTCGCCGGTGACGCCATCGTTGTGTTCCACATCCACGCCGGTGACGCGCTGACGCGTCCAGGTTTCGGATTCGTTTACCTTGGCGCCGGTCACGGGATCGCGGCGACCGTTGCGTGCGAACGCCTTTCCGGCGCGCGCGCCGTTGTCGGTTTCGCACAGCGATTGGCGCGTGGCAGGCATCAGATATTGATCGCCAGTGATCTGACGACACGTGCCGGACTCGTCGCCCGTCACATTCTCGCTGCGGCCGACGGCGATACCGGAAATCGGTAACCCGCCGTCAGTGACTTCCAGCGCGCGCTCGCGATTACGCTCGCGCGAGCCGACACCCTTCGCGGAACGACCGAGATTGGTGCCGAACACGGTGTGGCCGTGCGGATTGTGCTGACGCTGGAACTGCATATTCGTGTACGCACCGGTCTCGCCGCGATCAAGCAGATCGTCGCCGATGCCTTGATCGGCCTCGCCGGTGATGCGGATGTTGTTGCCGGATTCGTCGCCGGTGATGGATACCTTGCTGCGCACTTGCGTGCCGGTCACGACCAGACCGGCCGTGGTGCGGCAGGCGCCGACCTTGATACCGCCAGCGCGCGGCTGAAAACCGGTTTCTTTGCCGATGTATTGCGAGCCGGTGACTTGCAGCGAGACGCCGCGCTCATCGCCGGTCACGTTCATGCCGCGACCGATGCGCACGCCAGTGACTTTGCCGCCGGCATAC
>CAZCAK010000052.1:0-8445 GCA_964496605.1 uncultured Acidiferrobacteraceae bacterium
TCTATCGTGGTGCGGAATACGTGGTCGATTTTCTGCCGAAGGTAAAGTTGGAACTCATTGTTCCGGATAGCTTGGCGACGCGTTGCATCGAGGCCATCAGTGGCGCCGCGCGCACCGGCAAAATCGGCGACGGTAAAATTTTCGTATTTGACGTGGAAGAGGTGGTGCGGATCCGCACCGGCGAGCACGGCGAAGACGCCGTTTAAGCGCCGCGCGGCGGCGGCGATTCTTTAGCTCTTCAATTCTTCGAGATAGCGACTGTGCGGGTAATTCTTTTGCAACACCCGCACCGTATCCGATTTTAATTTATCCAAGCCGAGTGCGGCGTAAGACTGCGCTTGAATGCCCAAGGCGTCTTCGACCAGCGGCGTGCGTTGATAATGCTCCACGACATATTTGGCGCGATTGGCCGCCGCGACATAGGCGCCGCGCATATAGTAATAACGCGCTACATCGATTTCATATTTGGCCAACTTTGCCACCAGCTCAACCATGCGCGTGCGCGCCTCTTTGGCATAACGGCTTTCGGGGAAGCGTGTCGCCAGTTCGCGAAAGGTGTCGTAGGCCTCGCGCGTGTTTTTCGGATCGCGGTCGGTAAGATCGTTACCGCCGCGCAACCAGCCGACGACACCGCCTTGTTCATGAATATTCGCCAGGCCCTTGATGTAGTAGGCGTAGTCGACATTGCGGCTGGTCGGATGCAGTCGGATAAAGCGATCTGCGGCGGCAATCGCCGAGGCGGACTCGTTGTCCTTATAATACGCGTATGCCAATTCCAGTTGCGCCTGTTCCGAGTAAACGCCGTAGGGATAGCGCGCCTCGAGCGTCTCGAAGTGCTTGACCGCCTCGGCCCAATTTTTATGCGTGACCGCATCGTGCGCCTCTTGATAGAAACGCTCGGCGGTCCAGTCTTTGGTCGGATCTTGGCTGAACTTCGCGCAGGCTCCCAGTAGCAGGACACTTACCATTAGTAAAAAACGCATGAGTCGTTCCAAAGTCATGAAGCAGGCCGCGGCAAAATCGGACGCCAAGCTTAACCCGAGCATGCCATCCGGCGAAAGCGCGCTCGCGCCGCCGATTGCGCAAGTCCGCACCATCAGCATTCCCGCGGATTGTGCCGGACAGCGCCTCGATCAGGCATTGGCGGCGACATTGCCAGAATATTCGCGCGCCCAAATCCAACAGTGGATCCGCGCCGGTCATGTGCGGCTTGCGGGCGCGCTGCCGCGCCAGCGCGATACGGTGCACGGCGGCGAGACGGTGGTGATCGAAGTACCGGAGGCGCCGGCGCCGGTGTGGCAGGCGCAGGCGATTGCGCTCGATGTCGTTTACGAAGACGAGGCCATCTTGGTGATCAATAAACCGCCGGGTCTTGTGGTGCATCCCGCAGCCGGTAATTACGACGGCACCTTACTCAATGCATTATTGCATCATGCACCGGAACTCGGCGCCTTGCCGCGCGCCGGGATCGTGCATCGACTAGACAAAGACACCTCCGGGCTATTGGTCATCGCGCGCAATGCTATTGCGCGCAAGAGTTTGATCGGGCAATTACAGCGCCGCACGCTGAAGCGGGAATATCTGGCAGTGGTGAATGGTGTGGTCATTGCCGGCGGTAGCGTCGATGCACCGATCGGACGTCACCGCGTCGAGCGCAAACGCATGTCGGTCAGCGAAAGCGGCCGGCCGGCGACAAGTCATTATCGCGTGCAGCAACGTTTTCGCGCCCACACCTTATTGACGGTCCAGCTGGAGTCGGGCCGCACGCATCAAATCCGCGTGCATATGGCGCATCTACATCATCCCGTCGTTGGCGATCCGGTTTACGGCGGCCGCTTGCAGCTACCCAAGGGCGCGACGCCGGCAGTAGCGGCGATCCTGCGTTCGTTTAAGCGCCAGGCCTTGCATGCCGCGCATCTCGGTTTGCGGCATCCGCTCACGCGTAAGAGTCTATCGTGGTCGGCGCCACCGCCGGCCGATATGCAAGAACTGATCGCGGTGCTGACCGCGGATGCGCGTCATGGCGCTGACTGAAGCGTCCTTTTTACACCCACAATGGCCGGTGCCAACTACGGTGCAGGCGTTAGTCACAACGCGCATCGGCGGCGTTAGTCGTGGCGCTTACGCAAGCTTCAACCTAGGCGATCACGTTGGTGACGATGCCGCCGCAGTTGCGGCCAATCGTGCGCTACTGCGCCCGCATGTGCCGCAGGAGCCAATGTGGCTTGAGCAAGTACATGGCACCAACGTTGTCGACGCAGCCACGGTTCAGGCCAAGGTCCGTGCCGACGGCAGTTTCACCGATCGAAGTGGCGTCGTCTGCGCGGTGTTAACCGCCGATTGTTTGCCGGTATTGCTATGCGACCACGCCGGTCGCGGTGTCGCGGTGGTCCACGCCGGTTGGCGCGGGCTCCTTGCGGGCGTCATCGAGCAAGGCATTGCGCGGTTCAATGGTGCCGCGCTCTATGCCTGGCCCGGCCCCGCGATCGGTTCGCGCGCGTTCGAAGTCGGGCCCGAGGTGCGCGCACAATTCATTGCGCACGATCATGCCGCAGCACGTGCCTTCGCGGTCGGCGCTGGCGATCGCTGGTGGGCGGATTTGTATGCCTTGGCGCGCATGCGTCTGGCGTACGCCGGCGTGACGCAGGTCTATGGCGGTGACTATTGCACCGTCAGCGATGCGCAGCGATTTTTTTCCTATCGGCGCGACGGCGCCTGCGGGCGTATGGCGTCGCTGATCTGGTTGGCGGAATGAAAGGGTGCCGTCGGCGCCGCATGAATCGGGTATGATGCGCGCTCGCCCATGACCGCCCGACAATAATTGATAATGAATGCCCCTTCGCCTTTGGGCTGGATCGTACTGTTGACGACTTTGGGCGGCGTCATCAGCGCGGTCGTCGCCGGTGGGTTCCTGCTGTTATCCGAACGCGTACGGTTGCGCCTTTTACCCGGCCTCGTGAGTTTCGCGGTCGGCGCCTTGCTCGGCGCGGCGTTTCTCGCCTTATTGCCACATGCGCTGGAAACCGGCATCGACGCGCATCGATTGCATGCCAGCGTACTCGCAGGTCTCCTGATCTTTTTCGTATTGGAAAAAATGGTGCTATGGCGGCATCACCATGGCGCCGACGGCGAGCTCGATGCCGGTGCGGGTCACGCGGTACCGGGCCAAGCCGCGGGATATTTAATTTTGTTCGGCGACGCGATTCATAATTTCGTTGACGGTGTATTGATTGCCTCGGCGTTTTTGATCGACGTGCATCTCGGCATCGTTACCGGGCTCGCGGTCGTCGCGCATGAGATCCCGCAAGAAGTCGGCGACTTTGCGATTTTATTGCATAGCGGTTTTTCACGTGGTCGTGCCTTCGTGTACAACCTCATTGCAAGTTTCGCGATGGTGGTCGGTGGCCTCTTGGCCTATTTCGGTTTGGCGCTGGTGAGCCGCGCCTTGCCATATGTGCTCGGTATCGCGGCAGCGAGCTTCATTTATGTATCGGTGGCGGATCTGATTCCGAGCCTGCATCGGCGCGTCAGCGCGCGCGCGCTCGCGACCCAGACGCTGCTCATTATCGCGGGCATCGGATTTATTGCCTTTGCCGAGTCGCATCTGCATTAAGCGTTAGACCGGCGCTCCGGCCTTAGTCGGGGTCGGTCGCGAGTCGGATTGGAATGGCCGCGTTGCCGATTTAGCCTCGCTACTCACCGGAAGAGGCGCGATGCGACGATTATTCATGGCGTGGGGATTATTGTGTGGCCTTAGTGCTGCAAATATTGTCTTCGCCGCCGGACCGTCGACCGCACCCGCGACCGACTTTTATCTCGGACTCAAGGCCGGTGGTGCGCTCGGCGAAAAAACGCTGCTGGATCGTATCTTCATGACGGCGGCGGCGAAATCCGAGCGCTATGCGTATACCGTACCGGGCCTCAAAATTCCTTTCAGTACCGGCCTGCTGAGCGATCGAGAATCAATGGCGCTGGCGCGGGATCATGGTATCGATGCCGCGAGTGAAGATTGGAGCACTCAGGCGTTCGGCGGCTACGGCCTGTTTCGCGCCGGTGAGAATCTCTATATCAAAGGCAAGGCCGGCCTGGCGCATCAACGCATCAATATTGTCGGTACCACCCTCGTCGTCGATGACGATCGCAGTTCCATGGCGGTCGGTCTCGGTGCCGGTATGCGCCTCAGTAATTCGCGTATGGAGCTGGAATACAGTTGGTTCAATAACGCGAATTTTCTCAGCGTCGGTTACGCGTTCTAGCGTCTTAGGTCTCGATTCGCATCGATAAGTCGACGGCGCGAATATTCTTGGTTAAATCGCCCACGGAAATAAAATCAACACCCGTCGCGGCGACCGCACGTACGTTATCCAAGTTGACGCCGCCGGAGGCTTCCAAGGTTGCGCGTTTGGCCGTGATGTGTACTGCCTCTGCCAACTGCACCAAAGAAAAGTTATCCAATAAGATGTGACGCGCGCCGGCGGCGAGCGCCGCGTGTAATTCGGTGAGATCTTCAACCTCGATTTCAACGGTCATATGCGGCGGTGCGTGACGCGTGGCGGCGTTGAGCGCTGCGGCGACCGAGCCGGCCGCGGCGATATGATTTTCTTTAATCAAAATTGCGTCGTAGAGGCCTTGGCGATGATTCATGCCGCCGCCGCAGTGCACGGCGTATTTCTGTGCCTGACGTAACCCCGGAATCGTTTTGCGCGTGTCGAGAATACGCGTGCTCGTGCCGGCAACTGCCGCGACGTATTGCTGCGTACGCGTGGCGGTACCCGATAGGGTTTGCAAAAAATTCAGCGCCGCGCGTTCGCCGCTTAATAACGCGCGCGCCGGCCCATGCAAACGGCACAGCACCGCGTTCGCGTCGATCGCACTGCCGTCGCGCAATAGCCACTCGATCTCGATCTCCGGATCGAGCGCATGAAATACCGCATCGAACCAAGGACCGCCACAGACGACCGCCGCCTCGCGCGCGATCACTTGTGCATGCGCCTGCGTATGCGGCGCAATCAACGCTGCGGTTACGTCACCGCTGCCGATATCTTCAGCCAATGCGCGCGCGACATCGGCTTGGACCAATCGTGCGAGGCTTACTGTGTCCATTGACGCAATACCAAAGTGTCGCCGCGTTGCGTGAACTCGAGGCGCCGTAAGAAGCTCATGCCCAATAACACCTCATCGCCATTCATGCTGGGATTAATATGCGCGCGTACCTGGGTCTGCTCGATGGCACCGATGCGCACGCGCGCGAGACGGGTGGCAAAGCCGTTGACGACGCCGTTCGCGGTTTGTAATTGCACTGGCGCGCCGCGTTCGAGCTGCAGTTCACGCGCGAGCGGTGCCGGTACCGCGACATCGGTGTCACGCTCACACTCGTGGCATCGCGCGCGCTCGTCGGGACGCGATTGGGATTGCGCTCGCGCGCCAACCAATGCTGAAAGCCGTACGTCATGAGCCCAAGCAAAATCGCCCAGGCGAGATACAACATCCATTTTCCGATAGCGTGCGTCACGACGCTAGCGTATACGCCAGACGCACGCCGGCAAAGACGTGACGCTTCTCCGGGGTATAAAAGTTGCGAAAGGTCGGGCGCTTAATGCACTCGGCGGTCGCCCGGCTCGCGCCGCGCAAGGCGCGATGGCTGCCGTCGAACCACGGTGTCGAGTAGCCGTCGTAGGGAAACGCGCGAAAGCCGGGGTAGGGATAAAACGCGTTGTCACACCATTCCCAGGCGCCGATATCGCCCCATGCAAATGCGCCCTGGCGCAAGGCGTGCTCCCATTCGGCCTCCTGGGGTAGGCGCGCGCCGTCGATGTGCGTCAATGCGACATAGCGCGCGTAGGCTTCGGCTTCGAAGTAACTCACGCCGTTGACTGGCGTCGCGGCATCGAGTGCGTAGGCGCCGTCGGCACCGACTTCGTACCAGTGTCCACGCGCGTCGCGCCGCCAGGCGTTGGGTGCTGTCTGATTGTGGCTGCCGCGCCACTGCCAGCCGGCGTCGGACCAGTATGCACGCGTGTCGTAACCATTGGCGTTCATGAAGCCGAGGTATTCCGCGTTCGATACCGCGTGGCGCGCCATGGCGAACGGTGCAAGCGTAACGGTGTGTTGCCGGAGTTCGTTGTCGTAACACTCGACGGCCCCGGCATCGCCGATCTCAACGACGCCGCCGTGAAAGTGTTGTCGCAGTGGTTGCGGTGTGCGCGGCGCTAACGGTGTCGTCACCGTAAAATTGCCCGATTGTTGCAAGGCGCGCTCGGTCAGGATTTGCTGCACGATCTCGGCGTGTTGCGCGTGATGTTGAATGAGGAAGTGCAGGAGATAATCGCGTTCCAACAAGGGGTGGGTCGGCGCGTGCGCCGACCACTGTGTGAGCAGCGCATCGTGTTCGGCATATCGCTCGCGACAAAACGTCTTGAGCGCCTCCTTCGACGGCAGACGTGCGCCGCGCGCGGCCTTGGGGCTGAATTCCGGGAAATAGAACGCCTTCCAGTCACTCGCAATCGGCCGGTTGAGCACGACCTCATGCAACCAATACGCCTCGATCACGGCGCTATGCCCCATATGCCAGCCGATCGGGCTCAGGGCTGGGTGGAATTGGCGTTGTAGATCGGCCGCAGGCACCGCGTCGAGCGTATTCAGAAGGCGCGTACGCGCCGCGTCCAAGGCCAAGCGTAGTGGCCCATTCACAGCGGCAATAATTCCGGCGGCGCCGCGCGATCCAGAATCAGCAGATGATGCGGCGGTACCGGTTGCCAATACTTGGCGTCAGTCAAAGGTTCGGACGCGACCACAGCACCGTCGACGAAGGCGTCGTCGTCGGTAGTGAAATAGAGGCTCGGACATTCGCCGTTAAGCGCGTGGCGCAACGCGTAAATACGTTCGCCGTCGGCAAGCACAAAATTCAGTAACGCACGCGTGTCGTCCAGCCATTCGCTCAGCATGCCGAATACCTCAGCGAGACCTTCGTCCAGCGAGAGATCGGCATCCTGTGCCAAGAAATGGCGCAATAGCGCGAACAAGTATTCCGAGTCGGTGTTGCCATGGACCTCCGCCTCGATCTCGTGGTCGATGATGCCACGGATGCGCGCGCGAATGAGCTTATTGAAATCGGTGATGAAACCGTTGTGCAGGAACAGAAATTCGCGGTCGTAGAACGGTTGCGTGTTTGCAATACTGACGGTCAAACCCGGCGTCGCGCTGCGCACATTAGCGACCCAGGTATCGGCACTGAGGGAGGTTCCGAGGGCGGTGAGGTTGGTGTCGCTCCAGATTGGCATGACGCTGGCAAATTTTGCCGGTGCGCCCTTGGGGTCGAACCAACCGAAGCCATAGCCGTCGGCATTGAGCGTCGCCTCGCGCATCTCGCGCGGTGCCCATGCCTGCCGCACTAAAGAATGCGGTGGCGACAATAAAAAGCGCTCCAGGGTGATTGGAGGTCCGATATACGCAGCCAGCCGGCACATGCAAACATAATACGCGAAAAGCGCGCGTATCGCGCCAAACCTAGGAGAGGTGGGATGGATACAGGGGCACTGCTGACGCAATTGGACATTGTCGGACGCGATCCACGCTTGAGTTTGCAGCCGCTGAGTAGCGCGCGACCGTTGCGTAGCGCCGCGGAGGAGGTCGCGACCGGCTTGGGTGCGCGACCGAAAACACTACCGCCGAAATTCTTTTATGACGCCCGCGGTTCGCATTTGTTTGAACGCATTTGTGCCACTCCTGAATATTATCCGTCACGCACCGAAGAGGCTTTGCTGGCGCAACACGCCTGTGACGTAGTCGCGCTAACGCGACCGGAACTTATCGTTGAGCTCGGCAGCGGTTCCTCGCGCAAGACCCGCCACTTCTTCGACGCCTGCGAGCAGCACGGACAACGCGCACGCTATATGCCGCTCGATGTCTGTGCCGAGATGCTGGTGCATGCGGCGCAGCATCTGATGCAACGCTACGACTGGCTCGAAATCGACGCCTTGGTCGGGGACTATAACCACGGGCTGGATCATCTACCGCCCGGTGAGGGACCGCGCCTGTTTTTATTCCTCGGCGGTACCATCGGCAATTTTACCGAAGCCGAGGCGATCCTATTCCTGCGCGACGTGCGCCAGGCCATGCGACCGCAAGACCGGTTGCTGCTCGGTGCCGATCGCGTGAAAGATCCGCGAGTCTTACACGCGGCCTACAATGACGCTGCCGGTCTCACGGCGGAATTCAATCTCAATGCGCTGCGGGTATTAAACCGCGAGGTCGATGCCGACTTCGATGTGACGCAATTCCGGCACGAGGCATTTTGGAACGCGGTCGAGTCACAGATCGAGATGCATTTGCGGGCGCGGCGCCCGCAGCGCGTTCGTATCGGTGCGCTTGATCGCACCTTCGCGTTCGCCGTCGGCGAGACCATTCGTACCGAGATCAGCCGTAAGTTCACGCCGGAGGCGCTCG
>CAZCAK010000053.1:0-8385 GCA_964496605.1 uncultured Acidiferrobacteraceae bacterium
GGCCCGGTTGTTACGGTCGCTTATTCGCGCCGACTACGGCGCAAGATATCGCCGAGGCGCGGACTCTCCAACCGGATCGTCCGGTCGAGTCGCATAAGGCGTGGAAGGAAATGGTGCATCGCTATGTCGCGGGTACCTTGGGCTTACTGATTATTCGCTTGGCGGTTTTGGCCTGGCAATTACGTCGAACCAATCGCCGTCAACAGTTTTGGTTGCCATTGTTCGTTACGATCTTGGTCATGTTTCAGGCGGTGTTGGGCATGCTGACTGTCACCTTGCAGTTGAAGCCGCTGATTGTGATGGCGCATCTATTAGGCGGTATGAGTATCTTTGCGATCCTGTGGTGGATCGCATTACGTGAACAGCGCTTTTGGAAACCGATTGCCGAAACACCGGCGACGCGTCACCTACGCTGGTTCGCGTTATTGGGCCTGATTATCGTGGCCGTTCAGATCGCGCTCGGCGGTTGGACCAGCGCGAATTACGCCGCGCTCGTGTGTCCTGATTTCCCGACCTGCCAAGGTGCGTGGTGGCCGAATGTCGACTTCGTCGATGCCTTTACCTTGTGGCGCGGCATCGGTATCAATTATGAAGGCGGCGTGTTGACGCTATCGGCGGCGACCGCTGTGCATTTGGCGCATCGCATCGGCGCCTTAGTAACCTTTCTTTATATCGGCTGGCTCGGCTGGAAGACCTTGCGTGCCAATCGCGAGTCGCACCTATGTCGCTACGGCGTGTTGGTACTGGTCGCGCTCGTCGCCCAAGTGACGCTTGGCATCATGAATGTAGTATTGCATTTGCCGCTGGCGGTGGCCGTTGCCCATAATGCAGTCGCGGCGATTTTATTAATCAGTGTCGTGACCTTGAATCACGTATTGCGCCCGCGCGAACGCCGCGCGAGCACACGTTAGGAGTGTCTATGAAATCATCGTCGATCACCGCAGCGGCCGTACATCCCAGCATCGTGCGCGAGTACATCGAGCTCGGAAAGCCGCGCGTTGTAATGCTGATCGCGTTTACCGCGATGGTCGGCATGTTCCTCTCGGTGCCGGGCATGGTGCCGCTGCCAGCGT
Organism: uncultured Acidiferrobacteraceae bacterium; assembly: GCA_964496605.1. Taxonomy (GTDB): domain Bacteria; phylum Pseudomonadota; class Gammaproteobacteria; order Acidiferrobacterales; family CAZCAK01; genus CAZCAK01. Next base: position 1,074 of record CAZCAK010000053.1, read on the forward strand.
TAATTTTCGGCATGCTCGGTATCGGGCTGGCCGCGAGCTCCGCCGCGGCGATCAATCATGTGTTGGATCGCCAAGCTGACGCGCAAATGGCACGCACTTGCGGACGCCCATTACCGACGGGGCAATTAACCGAGCGCCAGGCGCTCACCTATGCCCTCGTAATCGGCGTTGCTTCGATGGTCATTCTCGTCGCCGGCGTCAATTGGCTCACGGCGGTACTGACGTTCCTATCGCTCATTGGCTACGCAGTGATTTATACGGTCTACCTCAAGCGCGCAACGCCGCAGAACATCGTCATTGGCGGCGCCGCCGGTGCCGCCCCACCGGTGCTGGGTTGGGCCGCGGCAACAGGCGAAGTCAGCGCCGATGCGCTGCTGCTGTTTTTGATTATCTTTATTTGGACACCGCCGCATTTCTGGGCCTTGGCGCTGTATCGCGAAAAGGAATACGCCAAGGTTGGTATCCCAATGCTACCCGTGACGCATGGCAGTAAATTCACGCGTCTCTATATCCTGCTGTATACGATTTTGTTGGCGGCGGTGACGGTGATGCCGTTCGCGACGCGCATGAGCGGCGGGTTTTACTTGTTGGGCGCGGTAGTTCTGAACGCCATTTTTATTGGGTACGGTTGGCGCCTATATCGCAATTACAGCGATAGTCTTGCACGTCGAACCTTCGGTTACTCGATTCAGTACTTAAGTCTTTTGTTCGGCTTACTATTACTCGATCATTACCGCGCATACTTTGCCGAGGTATTGCAGTCGGCGCTCTACTAATCGTGTCGTCTCTATTGCTCATGCGGTTATGGTGGCGATTGACGCTTGGTTTTCTGTTAACAGCGGCGATCGCCTGCCAACCGAGTGCCCCCGCATTCCGCAATCGCGATATCAGTCAGGCCGCCTGGGGCGGCGACTTCAGTTTAACCACACAAGATCAAAAGCCGGCGCGTCTCGCCGATTACCGCGGCCAAGTCGTTCTATTGTTTTTCGGTTATACACATTGCCCGGATATCTGTTCGCCGACACTCGGTAAGCTCGCGGCGATGCGTAAGCAACTCGGCGACGCCGCGCGCGACGTGCGTGTGATTTTCGTCACGGTCGATCCGGTCCATGATACGCCGCAACAGTTAGCGACGTTCCTGGCGCAATTCGATTCGAGCTTCGTCGGTATGACCGGCACACCGGCACAGACCGCAGCGGTGGCGGCGCAGTATAAAGTTGCGGCACATGCTGCGGCGGACGCGACGGTGGACCACTCCGGTTCGATTTTTATTATCGATCGCGTCGGCCGTATCCGCTTACTCGCCAACAACGATGTGGGGGTAGACGCCCTGGTACACGACGTGCGCTTATTGCTTAAGAATGGATAAAGCACGCGATCAAAAAATCAAAGCGTGAAAATAAAAAACCGGGCTAGGCCCGGTTTTTTGTTTCGAGGTACGGCGCGGTTACACCGCGACCAAGGCGTTTTTCATTTCCGTCATCGCCTTCTTTTCGATTTGGCGAATGCGCTCGGCCGATACGCCATATTCCGCGGCGAGTTCATGTAACGTCGGCTTCGCTTCGTCATCTTCTTTTAACCAACGCCGTTGAATGATATCGCGGCTGCGCTCATCGAGTTGCACCAGCGCTTGTTGCAGGCGATCGTGTTTCACGTCCGCGGTGTTCTTTTGCGTCAATACCGTTTCGGGGTCGTAGCGCATGTCCTGCAGATAACCCGCCGGGCTGGCGTGAAACTCATCATCGTCGCCGTCGTCCTGGGCATCGAAGGGGACGTCGCTATTGGCCATGCGCGATTCCATTTCGCGGACCGTCTCGACCGGTACCTTCAAGTCTTCGGCGAGCGAGTCGATTTCGCCTTGGTTCATCCAGCCCAGACGCGAGCGCGACTGGCGCAAATTAAAGAAGAGTTTGCGTTGCGCCTTTGTGGTCGCGACTTTGACAATACGCCAGTTGCGCAAAATAAAGTCGTAGATTTCGGCGCGGATCCAGTGAACGGCGAACGATACTAAACGCACACCGTGATTCGGGTCGTAGTGTTTCACCGCCTTCATTAATCCGATATTGCCTTCTTGGATGAGGTCGGCTTGGGGCAAGCCGTAGCCCGCGAATGCACGCGCTACGCGGATCACATATCGGAGTTGCGACAACACAAGCTGGCGCGCTGCTTCTAAATCACCCTTATCGCGAAAGCGCACTGCGAGCGCGCGTTCCTCGTCGGCGGAGTAGATCGGGGCGGAATTCGCTGCACGGACATAAGCGGCGAGCCCGCCCTCAGTACGCAAATTCACCGGCATCGGTAACATGTCAGTCATGTTTTGAGCCCCTTGAGTTGAAGTGGATCAATGTTAGCATTCGCTGATTGAGAGTGCCAATCGGTCGCTTAGTTCCAAATACAACTAACTGATCTATAGGGATAAATTTACCGCCTACGGCGCCTGGAGCGCCCGGATCGCCCATCCTACCGAAAGCCGTGCGCCAAGATAGCCTAATACTGCGCCGCTCACGGCCAGGCTGGCAACTACTGAAGCCGGCAGGGCCGTTGCGACAGGCGCATGGTCATATGTTGCGCGCAGAATGTTCATCGGTCCTTCGACGGATACGGCCAGGAGCAGACACAACAACGCGGCGCCGATACCGCCGCCAATACCGAGCAGCACGCCAAGATAGAGAAACGGTCGGCGAATATACCGGAGCGTGCCGCCCATCAACTGGATCAGTGCGATTTCATCCCGGCGTTGAACGACTAACAACCGAATGGTATTACCAACAATAAGCAAGACCGCCAATGCCAGCAGTATTGCGATGACGGCAAGGGCGCGTTGGCCGAGGACAAGAAATGCCTCGAGACGCGTGGCCCAAACGCGATTGTATTGTACCGTCTCGACCGCAGGTTCGCCCTTGAGGCGTGACACTAGAGCGTCCAGGGCTTGGGGGGTGCTGGCGCCTGACGCCGGGGTGACGACGATTGAAGCCGGTAGCGGATTGCGTTCTAGCCCAACGGTGGCGTCCTTTAAGCCCGAATGTCGGGCGAAATCGCTCAACGCTGACTCCGCCGATATATAACGTGTCTGCGCTACGCCGGTCCAGCCGCGGATCTTGTCACTCAATGCCTCGCCGCCGCGTACGCTGGTATCGCTGCGCAGATAAATCCCGATGTCGTTGCCGCGCGGCCACGTCGCGGTGAGGCCTCGTACGTGGTGCAGCGCGACAAAAAACACCGTCGGTAGCGCCAAGGTCACTGCTACTACGGCGACGACGAGTAAATGGGTCCACGGTGCGCGCCGCAACTGCCTGACGGTGAGTACCCAGGCATCGCGATGTTGGTGCAGATACGCTTTCGGGGTGATCAATGTAGTGCCGCGCCGCTATCATTGCGCAGTGTGCCGCGTTCCAGCTGCAGCACACGCCGACCGAGACGCGTGATCTGGCGCAGGTCATGCGTCGCGATTAAAACGGTCACCCCATAATTGTTCAGCTCGACAAATAAATTCATGACTTCGTCCGACATCGCCGCGTCCAAATTGCCGGTCGGTTCATCCGCGAGTAACAGCTTTGGGCGCGCCACCATTGCGCGCGCGATGCCGACGCGTTGCTGTTCACCGCCCGATAGGGCTAAGGGCATTCGTGCGCCATAAGCACCAAGCCCAACTTTCTCCAGCGCCGCGCGGGCACGGCGCTCAATTTCCCGCTCCGCAGTACCGAGGATGCGCAGGGGTAGGGCCACGTTCTCGATCACCGTTCTATCGTGCAGAAGCTTGTTGTCTTGATACACCGCGCCGATATCACGGCGAAAAAACGCCACCCGACGATTGTGTAGTTTGTTGACATTAATATCGTTGACGACGATGTGACCGCGTGTGGGGCTTTCTAGTCGTAACAGCAATTTCAGCAGTGTGCTTTTGCCGGCGCCGGATGCGCCGGTGAGGAATACTAGTTCCTGCGGCGCGATGCGGAAGCTTACGTCGGATAGGGCCTCGTGGCCGGTGGCATAACGCTTCGTGACATGGCTGAATTCGATCACGCCGCGGATTATGCCGTGATTAGCCCCGTGGCGGGAGTAAGGCGTCGACAAACATCGCGGCGTCGAACGGTTTTAGGTCCTCGATCTGCTCGCCTAGGCCGATATAGCGGATCGGTATTTGGGTTTTGGCAGCAATCGCCACCAGTACGCCGCCCTTCGCGGTACCGTCAAGCTTGGTGATGCACAGTCCGGTAATGCCGACCGCGGCGTGAAACCGCTCAAGCTGGACTAAGGCGTTTTGACCGTTACCGCCGTCGAGCACCAGCAGAACCTCGTGTGGTGCGCTCGGGATCACCTTGGCGAGTACGCGTTTAATCTTACCGAGCTCGTCCATGAGGCCGCTCTGGGTATGAAGCCGGCCGGCGGTGTCGATGAGTGCGACATCGATATTGCGCGCCACCGCCGCCTGCAGGGCGTCATGCGCCACCGCCGCGGCATCCGCACCGGTTTGCTGCTGGATTAACGTCACGCCGCTGCGTCGGGCCCATTCCTGTAATTGTTCGCCGGCGGCGGCGCGAAAGGTATCGCCAGCAGCGAGCAAAACTTTCTTTCCTTCTCGCTGCCAAACATGGCTCAATTTGCCAATGCTGGTCGTTTTGCCAGCGCCGTTGACGCCGACCACCATCACCACCAAGGGCTTATGATCGAACCGCAAGGGCTGCGCCAGTGGCGCCAACATCGAGATCAAAATCGAACGCAAGGCCTGATACACTGCCAGCGCATTCGCCAGTTCCTTACGCTCGATGCCCTGCGTAAGACGTTCGAGAATTTGCTGTGTCGCGCTCACCCCGACATCCGCTTGCAGCAAGAGCGTCTCCAGCTCTTCCATTAGGCTCGCGTCGAGCGCGCGTTTACCGAGGAATAGATCTTCAACATTGCGGCTGAAGCTTTGGGTCGCGGCGCTCATCTTTTGCGACCAGCGCGACCACAATCCACCGCTGCCGGCGGTCGGGGCGGTATTGGTCTGATTCGGGGTTGAGACTTCGGGTTTTTTGTTGAAAATACCCATGCGGTCCGTAGTTGTGCGTGGAAGGTATCGGTCGGTGGGTTATTGTAACAGCATCGACGCGCACGGTAGTGTCGAGGAACAAGTTAAAACAAAGGCAAAGGAAATCGAATGAATCTCCGACGGTTTATGCTCTCGCTAATGCTCGCGTCGCTGGCGGCGTGCAGCAAGGTGCATGAGACCACGCTTTCGAACGGTCTCCGTGTCGTTGTGCAGGAAGATCATCGCTCACCAGTCGTGGTCGCGCAGATTTGGTACAAAGTCGGCAGCGTCGATGAACCGAACGGATTGACCGGCGTGTCGCATGTGCTGGAGCACATGATGTTCAAAGGCACCGCCAAGCTAAAGCCGGGCGAGTTTTCACGCGTCGTCGCCGAAAATGGCGGCCGTGAAAACGCCTTCACCGGCCGCGACTACACCGCGTATTTTCAACAATGGGAAAAATCGCGCCTGCCGCTCAGCTTCGAGCTAGAAGCGGACCGCATGCAGAATCTGCGATTCGATCCCGAAGAGTTTCGCAAAGAAGTGCAAGTGGTATTGGAGGAGCGGCGTTTGCGTACCGAAGACCGCCCCGAAGGTAAGGTGCAGGAGCGCTTCATGGAGGCGGCGTTTCCGCGTCATCCCTATGGCCATCCGGTGATTGGTTCGGTGCGCGATCTCGAGGGGCTGACGCTGGACGCGCTACGTGATTGGTACCGGCAATGGTATACGCCGAATAACGCCACCGTGGTGGTCGTGGGCGACGTCAAACCGCGCACCGTGTTCCAACTTGCGCGCCAGTATTTCGGCGCGATTCCACGCCGCCCAATTGCGCGGCCGGAGATTCCTACCGAGGCACCGCAGACTGAGACGCGACGTATCGAAGTTGCAGTACCGGCGGAGCTGCCATATTTCGCGCTCGGCTATCATGCACCCACGCTCGGTGCGAAGGATGATCAAGAGCCCTACGCGCTGGATGTGCTTGCGGGGATTTTAAGCGGTGGCGATAGCTCGCGCCTGACCCGAAAGTTGGTGCGCGAGTCGCAGGTCGCGGCGAGTGTCGACGTCGATTACGGCACGATCGGACGCTATCCGAGTTTGTTTTCGATTGACGCGGTGCCGAGTAAAGGTAAGACCGAGGTCGAAGTCGAGCAGGCGATTTGGCAAGAGATCGAGCGCTTGAAACGCGAACGCGTGTCGCCGCCGGAATTGGACCGCGTCAAGGCGCAAGTGGTGGCGCAAGATGTGTACGGGCGCGACTCGGTGTTTAATCAGGCCATGACTATCGGGATGCTGGAGACGACCGGCCTCGATTGGCGCTATATGGATACCTACGTCAAACGCATTCAATCGGTAACGGCGGAGCAGGTACAGGCAGTGGCGAACAAATATCTGACGCTATCCAATTTAACGGTCGCGGTCTTAAAGCCCTTACCGATCGATAAGGCGCGGGCGCGACCGCATACCGGTGTGGGGGTGGACCATGTCCGCTAAGTATTTCTCTTTGAGCCGCGCCGCGTTTTTTTTGATCGCCGTTATCTATTCCGTCGTCGCCGCGGCGACCCCGAAAATCCAGCATTGGACCTTGGAAAATGGTACCAAGGTTTATTTCGTCGAGGCGCATGAGATCCCGATGCTGCAATTGACGGCGGTGTTCGACGCCGGCGCGATTCGCGACGACAACAGCAAGAGCGGCGTTTCGATGCTGACGTCCGCCATGCTCAATGAAGGTGCGGGCGAACTGAACGACATCGAGATTGCAGAACGCTTCGAATCAATCGGCGCGCAGTTTGGCAGCAATAGTGGTCGCGAAATGACCAGCGTAAGTTTGCGTTGCCTCAGCGATACGAAACAGCGCCGCCCGGCCTTGGGTTTATTTGCGGAAATTTTGGCGCGACCGACCTTTCCCGCTCCGAATCTGGAACGCGAGCGCCGTCGTGCCTTAATTGGCTTGCAGCGCGTTAAGCAATCGCCGGAAGATATCGCCGGTAAAGAACTGATGGCCTTATTGTATCCGCAGCATCCCTACGGCGTTTTTCCTGCGGGTACTGAGGCCGGTATTGCTGCAATTACACGCGAGGATTTGATTGCGTTTCACAAACAATTTTACGTTGGCAAGAATGCCATTCTGGCTATGGTCGGCGATGTCAAACTCGGCGACGCCAAGGCGATCGCGCAAGCGGTGATGGGACGCTTGCCTGCGGGTGAGCGCGCCGCGCCAATTGCACCGCCGCCGGAGTTGACGCGTGCGCAGGAAAAAGTTCTGCCTTATCCGGCGGAGCAGGCGCATATTTTGGTTGCTGC
>CAZCAK010000054.1:0-8333 GCA_964496605.1 uncultured Acidiferrobacteraceae bacterium
ACGCAGATGGTGCCATTGCTGCGGCCCTTGATGGCACCCAGTGCCTTATTATCGGTATACGCGCCGGGCAATACCTTAATATTGACGGACTACGCCGATAATATTCGACGTCTGCTGAAGATCATCGACAAGCTCGATCAACCTGGTAGCACCGAGGTTGTGGTCATTCCTTTAGAGCATGCGTCGGCGCTCGACATGGCGCAGTTACTGAGTAAGCTTGCCGACAACGTCACAGTGCAAGTCGGTCAGCCGCAACCGCAGCCGGTGCAGCAAGCCGGTGCCGATGCCACGCGCGTATCCATCGTGCCGGATCTGCGTACCAATAGTCTTCTGGTGCGCACCGATAACGTCGGACGCTTGAATCAAATTCGCTCCCTGATCGGGAAACTCGACGTGCCGGCGCGTTCCGGCGGTAATACGCGCGTCGTGTATTTACGCAATGCCGAGGCGGTGAAGTTGGCCGAGGTGCTGCGCGGCTTACTCGCCGGCGAGGCGCGCGCGCAAAGTGCACAGACGACCGGCGTACAACCGGTGGCGGCGGCGGGTGCGGCAACAACTGCGGCGAAGACCGCGGAGGCCTCGCTCATACAAGCTGACGAGGCCTCGAACGCGCTGATCATCAGCGCGCCGGACGCGGTCTACAATAATCTTCGCGCGGTGATCGAAAAATTGGATCTACGCCGGGCGCAAGTCTTCATCGAGGCTTTAATCGCCGAAGTGAGCGCGGATCGTGCGGCGGAATTCGGCTTTCAATGGGCCGGCGGTACGACTACCGGCGGCGAAAATGGCGTCGGTGCGATTCAAAATTTTAATTCCGGCGGCGGTACGTCGCTGACCGGCGTGGTCGCCTCGGCGTTGACGCCTCCCGGCGTGCCCGCGGTGGGTGACGGCTTGGCCGTGGCGTTCCTGGGTCATCGCGTGACCTTGCCGGATGGTCGGCAAGTCATCGGCGTCGGTGCCTTAGCGAAGGCGTTAGAAGGCGACACCAACGTCAATGTCTTGGCCAAACCAACCTTGCTGACACTCGATAACTCCGAGGCCAAGATCGTTGTCGCGCAAAATATTCCGTTCATTACCGGCCAATACGCCCAAACCGGAGCCGCGAACACGACGACCACTAACACCAGCGTCAATCCATTTCAAACCATCGATCGCCAAGACGTCGGTTTAACGCTGAAGATCAAGCCGCAAATTTCCGAAGGTAATACCGTGCGCTTAACCATCGCGCAGGAGAATTCCGACGTCACGACAGTACCGAATGCGGTCGATCTGGCGACGAATAAACGTTCGATCGAGACGCGTGTGATCGTCGACGACGGCTTCACCATCGTCCTCGGCGGCTTACTGCAGGACCGGGTAGAAGAACAGACGCAAGCGGTACCGGTGCTGAGCCGCATTCCGATATTGGGTGAGTTGTTTAAATATCGTAAGCGCACCAAGCGCAAAACCAATCTGATGGTGTTCTTGCGTCCGGTGATTGTGCGCGACGTCGAGCAAGGTAATACGTTTACTGCCGAGCGCTACGAGTACATGCGCAACGCCGAAGAACGCGCCAAAATGTCGAAGATGTGGTTGTTACCGAGTTATGAGCAACCGAAGTTGCCCGAGTTGGTGCAGCCACCGCTGCCGCCGAAGGTGCCGCGACCGCAATCGGACAACAGCCCCGCGAGTGCACCGGCGCCACGTGCCGGTACCGCGGAACCAACACCAGCGCCGGGGACCAAACCGGAAGACGCGGCGAGAGGCGATGTACCGATGGGCCCGCCGAACTCCAGCCCCTTGCCACCCTTACCTTCACCCGACGCGAGCGGCACTTCGACGCCGCCGATACCCTAGGCAATGAACGATTTGCAACAGCTGGATCCCGGCTGCACCCAACGCCTGCCGTATCACTTCGCCAAGCGCCACGGCGTGATTTCGGCGCGCGAGCATAACGGCCAGATCGAAATTTGGGCGCGGTCCGGTGTCGCGAGCAATGTCTTGATCGAATTGCAGCGTGCGCTACGGCAACCGATTCAATTGCGCGAATTGAGCCAGGAGCATTTCGACGCCGCGCTCAATAAGGCGTACGAACGCGGTATGAGTCATGCGATGCAAATCGTCGGCGATCTCGACGAAGACCTCGACCTCGAAGAACTGGCGCATACCTTACCGCAGACTGCGGATCTGCTCGAAAGCGAAGACGACGCGCCGATCGTGCGGCTCATTAATGCACTATTGACGCAGGCGGTGCGCGAAGGCGCTTCGGATATTCATATCGAACCGTTTGAAACGCGTTCGGTGGTGCGTTTTCGTTTGGACGGCGTACTACGCGATGTGGTCGAACCGCAGAAGGTTTTGCATGGCGTCATCGTATCGCGCATCAAGATCATGGCGCGGCTCGACATCGCCGAGAAGCGCCTGCCGCAAGACGGTCGCATTACCTTACGGCTCGCCGGTCGCCCAGTAGATGTGCGCGTATCGACGTTGCCTACCGGTCATGGCGAACGCGTCGTCATGCGTCTGCTCGATAAGCAGGCCGGCCGGCTCAATCTTTCCGGCCTCGGTATGGCGCCGCAGACGCTCGAGACTTTAAACCATCTCATTCATCAACCGCACGGCATTATTCTCGTCACCGGACCGACCGGCTCCGGTAAGACCACGACCTTGTACGCCGGTCTGGGTCAACTCGACACCACGCGCTATAACATCATGACGGTGGAAGATCCGATCGAATACGATCTCGACGGCGTCGGCCAAACGCAGGTGAATAGTAAGATCGAGTTGAATTTTGCGCGCGCCTTACGCGCGATCCTACGTCAGGATCCCGACATTATTATGATCGGCGAAATTCGCGACCTCGAAACGGCCCAAATCGCGGTGCAGGCGAGTTTGACCGGCCACTTGGTATTGGCCACCTTGCATACTAACGACTCTGTCGGTGCGGTCACGCGTCTGGTCGATATGGGTGTCGAGCCGTTCCTGGTCGCCTCGAGTTTGCTTGGCGTACTGGCGCAGCGCTTGGTGCGTCGTATTTGTCCGGAATGCCGTAAACCGCATACGCCCGATGCCGCCGAGTGCAAGCTGTTAGAAGTTGCGGCGGATGAATGTCGTGAGCTGACGATTTATACGCCGGTCGGTTGCAGTGTCTGTGGCAATACCGGGTATCAAGGCCGCACCGGCGTCTACGAATTGATGCAAGTGGATGACAAGATGCGCAGCCTGATTCATGACGGCGCATCCGAATCGAAGCTGCGCGAGCAGGCGCGTGCGTTGGGCATGCAATCGATTCGTCAAGACGGCCTGCGCTGGGTCCGTGCCGGCGAGACCAGTCTCGAGGAAGTATTGCGCGTCGCGCGTGAGTAACCATGGCGGCGTTTGAATACGAGGCCCTGGACCCGCGCGGTAACGCCGTGCGTGGTGTGCTCGAAGGCGACGGCGAGCGCCAAATTCGCAGTGCCTTGCGCGAACGCGGTTTAACGCCGCTGCGGGTGCAAGGCATCAAGCAAGATCAAGCCGGGCCGCGTCGCGCCTTTAGTTTGCGCCGCGGTATCTCCAGTAGTGATCTCTCCATCATCACGCGCCAATTCGCTACCTTGGTGCGCGCCGGCCTGACGATTGAAGAAGCCTTGAATGCCCTGATCGAACAAGCCGAGGGCGCACGTGCGCGTAGTGTGCTCGCCGGTGTCAGGGCGCGGGTGCTGGAAGGCCAATCGCTGGCGCGCGGTCTCGCGGCGTTTCCCGATTTTCCCGATCTCTATCGGCATATGGTCGACGCCGGCGAACAATCGGGCCGCCTCGATCTGGTGTTGGAGCGCCTCGCCGATTACACCGAGGAGCGTCAGGCCTTGCAGCAGAAGGTGAGCCTGGCCTTTATTTATCCGGCAATCTTGGTGCTCTTGTCGTTGCTGATTGTCAGCGGCTTATTGGTTTATGTCGTACCGCAAGTGACGCGTGTGTTCATCACCACCGGACAGAAGCTGCCGCTGGTGACACGGATATTGATCAGTATCAGCGATTTCGTCCGTGCTGGTGGTATTTGGTGGCTGGTCGGTATAGCGGTGATTATTATCGGTGCGCGCGCGGCGCTAAAAGAAAAGCACATTCGTTATCGGTGGCACGTCACGATTTTAAAATTGCCGTTGGTGGGTCGCCTCGTGCGCGGCATCAATGCGGCGCGCCTGACGAGTACGCTCGGTATTTTGACTCAGAGCGGCATTCCCTTGCTGAATGCCTTACAGTACGCAGTACAGGTGGTGAATAATCTGCCTATGCGCGCCGCGGTCGAGGATGCCTTGCGCCAAGTTCGGGAGGGCGGCGGTCTGTCGCGCGCTCTGGGCAAGTCGAAAATATTTCCGCCGCTGATTATTCACTTGATCGCCAGCGGCGAGGCCAGCGGTAGTTTGGATACGATGTTGCAACGCGCCGCGGAGGCGCAAACCAAAGAACTCGAAAAATGGGTCGCGGCGCTGATCAGCTTATTGGAACCGATGCTGATTCTAGTGATGGGCGCAATCGTACTGTTTATCGTATTGGCGATACTGTTGCCAATTTTCGAAATGAATCAACTCATCAAGTGAGGTAGTGATGTCGAAGCGACAACAAGGGTTCACCTTGATCGAAATTATGGTGGTGGTCGTGATCCTCGGTATTCTCGCCGCGATCATCGTGCCGAAAATTATGGACCGGCCGGACGATGCGCGCATCATTGCCGCAAAGAACGACGTGCGCGCGATCATGAGCGCCTTGAAGCTCTACCGTCTCGACAATAGTGTGTACCCAAGCACCGAACAAGGTTTACAGGCGCTGCTGACTAAACCGGAGACCGGCAATGTGCCGGCACGCTGGCGGCCCTATCTCGAGCGTTTGCCGAAAGATCCCTGGGGTAACGATTATCAATATCTCAACCCCGGGGTGCACGGCGAAATCGATGTCTTCAGCTTCGGCCGCGACGGTCAGCCCGGGGGCGAGGGCGCCGACGCCGATATTGGGTCGTGGAATAACGATTAATGCGGCGTAACCGCGGCTTCACGCTGATTGAAGTCGTGGTGGTCATGGTGCTGATCGGCATCATCATCGGCATGATTAGTATCCAGCTCGGCGACGATAGCGCCGCGGTCGAAACCGAGTCGCAACGGCTTGCTCTGCTGGTGCAAACGGCGCAGCAGGAGGCGATCATGAGCGGCGATATTTTATTATTGGAAGTCGCCGACAACGGCTATCGCTTTGCGCGTCTGGCCGACGATGGGACGTTTCAGATTTTGGAACAAGACGATGTGCTGCGTCCGCGCGCGATGCCACCGGGGGTTTCCATTCACGCGCTCGATCTCGCCGGCGCCCCGGAACAACAAAGCGGCGTTCTCTTGTGGCCGACCGGCGAAGTCACCAGTTTCTCCGTGACCCTCGCCAATGCCAACGAGAAGGTCTTGTATCGGGTCGAGGCGACGGTTAACGGCGATGTTAAATATACGCGCACGAGCTGACGGCTTTACCTTGGTCGAGGTCTTGGTGGCCTTGGCAATTTTGGCGATCGCGATGGCGGCGGTCATGCGCGTCATTGGGCAGGCGGTCGATATCACTGCGGGACTACGCGATCGGCAAATCGCGCTCGGCGTGGCGCAAGATGTTCTCGTGTTGCATTACGTCAAACGCGATTGGCCCAGCGCCGACGTCCACACCGGCGAGCGCGAACAGGCCGGCCGCAGCTGGCGCTGGACCGAACGCGTGCAATCCACGCCGTTCCCGGGTATTCGCCGGGTCGAGATCGAGGTACGCAGCAAAGACAGCGATTATGTACTGGCGAATCTCGTCAGTTTATTGCGCCAACCCTGATGCGGAACGCGCGTGGCTTCACCCTGCTCGAGGTGCTGATCGCGCTGGCGATTTTTGCGCTGGTGTCGGCCATGGCCTATGGCAGCCTAATTCAAGTAATCAATGTACGCGATCGCATCGACGACGAACGCGCGTTTTGGCGTAGCACCGGTTTATTGTTCCACAATCTCGAACAAGATTTGCTGCAGGCACGACCTCGGCCCGTGATCGATACCGATGGCTCGATCCAACGTGCCTTTGTCGGCCGCCTACCCGATAACCGCGCCTTGGCGCCGCCCGATTTAGAATTCACGCGTGGCGGTTTGCCGGTGCTGAATCTGAACGACCGCAGCGACCTGCAACGTGTCGCCTATCGCTTTAGCGAAGGCAAACTCTATCGATTGACCTGGGCCAATCTCGATCGCGGACCGGACGATCAGCCGATAGCAACCTTACTCAGCGACGAGGTCGATACTTTCAGTTTGCGTTTTATGGATGCCGCCGGCGCCGTCACCAATGAGTGGCCGGCGCCAGGAAGCCAGCAACTGCCGCTGAATAATACCGGCGTTTTGGCTTTGCCACGGGCGGTCGAGGTGACGCTTAAGTTCAAGCGTCATGGCGAATTTGTGCGCACGTTTCTTGTGACCGGGCCGAACTAATGTACGCCGGCTCGACACGCCAACGTGGTATTGCGCTGATTACGGTCATGCTTATTGTCGCCGTCGTCGCGACCACCGCGGCCTATGTCAGCATGGCGCAAACCGTGTGGATTCGGCAGGCGCAGAATCTCAATGAACTCACGCAGGCACAGGCCGCGATGGAAGGCGCGCTCGCGTTCGCGCTTTGGGGTCTGGATCAGGATAAGGATCGTAACAATGACAACTTAACCGAGGCCTGGTCGATGCCGCTCGCGGCACCGCTCGAAGGCGGTGCGATTGCGGGGGTGGTGACCGACGCGCAGGGCAAGTTCAACTTAAACAATCTCGGTAACTCGACCGCAAATCGGATATTCACGCGCCTGGCGCAAAGTCAGGATTTGAACCCGAATGAGTTGATCGACCCGATCATCGATTGGCTCGATAACAATGCCAATGCGCAACCGAACGGCGCTGAGGACGATTACTATCTCAATTTATCTGGGCATTATCGCGCCGCGAATCAGCTATTGCAGAGTGTCGATGAGCTGCGCCTCATTAAGGGCTTCGGCGGCGTCGATAACGCCGCGTTGCAGAAGTTGCGGCCTCTGGTTACCGCGCTGCCGCTGCCGAATGCTAAGATCAACATCAACACCGCGCCGCCGGCGGTGATCGCGGCGATGTTTAATCCGCCGCTGGCGATCGCGGAGGCGCAGCGCATCTTGGCGCAGCGCGACATCGACGGCGGACATAAGGGTACACCGTTTGGGAGCTGCAGCGATCTGCAGAAGTTAGTGCCGAACGCGCAATTCGATGCGGCTGAAGTTTGCGACGTCAAAAGCAATTTTTTTGAAGCCGAGGCGATCGCCAAATTTGGGCATTTGCAGTATCCGGTGGTCGCGCTGATTCAGCGCGGCGGTCAAGCGAGCGGCGGGAACCCGCAGGCGAGCCATGTGCTGTGGCAACGTTATAATGTCGTGAAGGATATTTCGTTTGCAAAAAAACAATAAATTCGCCCGCATCGTGGCCGATCTCAAGCGTAACGCGACTGCCAGCGTCGCCGCGCGCGGCGCGCTCGGAATGGTTTACCTGCCGCGCGCCTGGCCGGAGCAGGAGGGTGCGATCGCTTGGGCCGTGCGCGATGCGCAGGGACGTATGCAAGAAGGTGTGGCCGATACCCTTGCGGCTTTGCCGCCCGCCCTGCGTGCGACACGTCTGTGCGTATGGACACCGGCTGCGGATACCTTATTAACCACCGTCAGCTTACCGACACGTTCACGCACCAAAATTTTGCAGGCCCTGCCTTATGCGCTGGAAGATCAAATCCTGGGTGAGCCGGAGCGCATGCATTTCGCCTATCGCGCCTTGCCCGATGGCAAACTCGCAGTTGCCGTGACCGCGAATGCGCGTATCGCGGCGTGGCAGGATGCCTTGCGCGCGGCCGATCTGCGTCCGCAGGTGCTCGCACCCATCACGCTGGCCTTACCGCTAACGGAGGGCTCTTGGTCGGCGGCGTTTATCGACGCCGGATTGAGCGTGCGTACCAGCGATGATAACGGCTTCGATTGCGCGCTCGCCGATACCGGCCCACCGCCGTTATTGTTGACGAGTTTGCGCGAGGCGCGGGCGCAGGAGCGCGCACCGCAAGCGCTGCGCCTATTTAATGTGCCGCGCAACTTCGATGCCGAATCTTGGACGGCGGCGCTGGAATTACCGGTCGAGGCCGTGCCGGAATCGTTGTGGCGCCATATTGATGCATTGCCGGTGTTGAGCTTATTCCATGCTGGTGGTGCGCAAGAGCTCAATCCGGCTCTGCGTAAGTTGCGGCCAGCGGCGATCATGTTCGCGGTATGGATTATCGCCGGCTTCGGTTTCGATGCGTTTGAATGGTGGCAATTAACCCGCACT
>CAZCAK010000055.1:0-8225 GCA_964496605.1 uncultured Acidiferrobacteraceae bacterium
AGCTCCGACGCCAAAGGGCCAGCGGGTCTCGGCGATCGCACCGGTAAAGATCACGCTGCGGATCTGAAGGCGGTGGTGACGTTTATGCGGGAACAAGCCGCGGTACCGGTGTGGTTGATCGGTACCAGTCGCGGTACCGTCTCGGCGGCGAATGCGGCGGCGCGTTTGGAGCAGGACGGACCCGATGGCATCGTGCTGACATCGACTCTATCGCAGGCAAGGCACGCCACCGATGTATTCGATGTCGATCTGAAAAAAATTAAAGTCCCGGTATTGCTTGTGCATCACGAACAAGACGCGTGCGATGCCTCGCCTTATGCCAATTTAAGCCGTGTCGCGCATGGCTTGAGCAATGCCCCGCTCGTGAAGATCCTGCATTACGCCGGCGGTGACAGTCCGCGATCGGGTCCTTGCGAACCGTTCGCCTATCACGGCTACCTCGGCATCGAGGCGCAAGTGGTGCACGATATCGTCGCTTGGATCAAACAACCGACGCACGATTAACGGCTTAATAACCAACGGATCGCGCGCGATGCGCGATGTCATTTAAAAAGGCGGCGATACGTTCGTCCAACCAGTAGCGTGGCCGCCACGGCTGGCCGTAGATAAAACCGACGTGTCCGCCCTGCGGATAGACTTCGAGTTGAATGCTTGGAGAAAGCTCGGTGGCGTCGGGGACGCAGTGAGGCGACATAAACGGGTCGTCGAGCGCATGGAGAATCAGGGTCGGTACCGCGATATTGCGCAAATAGCCGCGCGAGCTGCTGACGCGATAATAATGTTCGGCACTATCAAATCCGTGCAGCGGCGCGGTGACCTTGTCGTCGAACGCCCAGAAATTCTTCAGCGTCGGTAGACTGCGCAAGTCGATCGGCGCGGCCTGCGTTTTAAACTTTCGCCGTACGCTCTGGCGTAAACTCAATAACAATTTCCATTGGTAAAGTCGCGACAAGCCGCGATCGAGCCGATCGGCAGCGACCGATAATACGAACGGCACCGATACCGCAACGGCGGCGTCGAGGGGATTTTTTGCACCGGTTTCGCCGAGCCATTTGAGCAAGACATTGCCGCCAAGCGAAAATCCAACGGCCGCGATGCGCGTATCGGGCGTGCGTCGTTTCAATAAATCGATGACAAAGGCGACGTCGGCGGTATCGCCGGAGTGGTAGCTACGCGGCAAACGATTCGGTTCGCCGCTGCAGCCGCGAAAGTGCATGACGCCTGCGCACCAACCGCTATCGGCCAGGCGTTTTAGCAGGGCGCGCGCATAACCCGAGCGGGCCGACCCTTCGAGTCCGTGCAAAATCAGTGCGATCGGTCCATGCGTATTTTGTGTCCAGTCGATATCGATGAAGTCGCCGTCCGGCAGTTCTATGCGCTCGCGCCGCAAGACGATAGGCGCACTGCGCCGAAATAGATTCGGCCAAATCGTCTGGCAATGGGGACCGCGGCACCACCAGGGTGCGCGGAACGGCGGAACGGAGTTCATCGAATGTTTGGGCGGACGATTGGCGCATGCCGCACCGTCACGCGCGGCATGCGGCCTTGCCTTAGACTTCGCCCTGCAATTGCTTGACGATATCGGGATTATCGAGGGTCGAGATATCTTGCGTGATGGCCTCACCGCGTGCGATGGCGCGCAGTAAGCGCCGCATAATTTTTCCCGAGCGGGTCTTAGGCAAATTATCGGCGTAGCGAATATTGTCCGGTTTTGCGATGGGCCCAATTTGTTGCGCGACCCAGTCGCGCAATTCGTTCGTGAGGGTCTTCGCGGCGTCGCCCTTGGGTCGTTCGCCTTTGATAACAACGAAGGCGAACACCGATTCGCCTTTGATATCGTCCGGTTTACCGACCACGGCGGCTTCAGCCACGCGTGGGTTGGCAACCAATGCCGACTCGATTTCCATGGTGCCCAATCGATGTCCGGATACCTTGAGTACGTCGTCGATGCGACCCATGATCCAGAAATAACCGTCTTTGTCTTTGCGGGCGCTATCGCCGCTCAAATAATATTTGCCGTCGAACTTCGGAAAATAGGTATCTTTATAACGCTTTGCATCACCCCAGATGGTGCGCAGCATCGATGGCCAGGGTTTTTTGATGACAAGATAACCGCCTTGGTCGGCTTGCGTGATGGAGTTGCCTTCCTCGTCGACGACATCGGCGGCAATACCGGGTAGCGGAATGGTGCATGAGCCAGGCTTAGTCGGAACCGCGCCGGGTACCGGCGCAATCATGTGCACGCCGGTTTCGGTTTGCCACCAGGTGTCGACGATCGGGCAGCGTTCTTTACCGATCACGCGGTGATACCACATCCACGCCTCAGGATTAATCGGCTCGCCGACGGTGCCGAGTAAACGCAACGACGATAAATCGTGTTGGTTCGGATAGCCTTCGCCCAATTTCATGAGCGCGCGAATCGCTGTCGGCGCGGTATAAAACACCGTGACTTTATGGCGCGCGCACACCTTCCAAAAGCGTCCGGCGTCGGGAATAGTCGGCGCGCCTTCGTACATCAACATCGTTGTGCCGACGGCAAGCGGACCGTACGCGACATAACTATGGCCCGTGACCCAGCCGACATCGGCGGTACACCAAAAGATATCGTCGTCGCGGATATCGAACACCCATTGCATGGTCAGGATGGTGCCGAGTAAATATCCGGCGCTGCTATGTTGAATGCCTTTAGGCTTGCCGGTGGAGCCGGAGGTGTACAGTAGATACAAGGGATGTTCCGCATCGACCCATTCCGGTTCGCAAGTGTCGGCTTGGTTTGCGACCGCATCGGACCACCACACGTCGCGACCGGTCTTCATCTCAATCACGTTGCCGGCGCGCTTGAGGACAAAAACGGTTTCGATACTGCGACAACCTTTACTGAGTGCCGTATCGCAAGTGGCTTTAAGCTCGACCACCTTGCCGCCGCGGGTGCCGCCATCGGCGGTGATCAAGGCCTTGGCTTGTGCGTCTTCGATACGATCTTTCAGCGATTCGACCGAGAAGCCGCCGAATACCACCGAGTGAATCGCACCGATACGCGCGCACGCCTGCATCGCGATTACCGCCTCGGGCACCATCGGCATATAGATCACGACGCGGTCGCCTTTACGAATATTCTTTGCCTTCAGCGCGTTCGCGAAGCGGCACACCTCGCGATGTAATTCGCGATACGTAAGTTTGCGGGTATCGCCCGGTTCGCCCTCGAACACAATTGCCGGCTTGTCGCCCTTGGTTGCGAGATGTCGGTCGATGCAATTTACCGATACATTCAGCTGACCGTCGTAGAACCAGCGGTAATGTGGCGCGGCGCTGGCATCGAGAATTTTGCTGAAGGTTTTGTGCCAGGCCATTTCCTTGTGCGCGAGTTCGGCCCAAAAGCCTTCGTGATCACGTTCCGCCGCGGCGCGTAATTTCTGATAGTCCGCCATCGAGCGCACGCGCGCCTTGGTCGCAAATGCCGGTGTTGGTGCAAATAGCCGGTCTTCGATCAAAACCGATTCGATGTTGTCCGCGGTTTGCGGCGTGGCGGTGGAAGGCGATTGTGCGCTCATTGTGTAAGTCCCGTGGCGAAGAACGGGCATAAGCTACTCGCAGCGCCCGGCGCTGACAAGCTAACGTTCGGGTCGGTTAAGCGACTTTGGGTCCCGCGTTAGGCCCAGAGCGCCTGCCACCAGCGTCGGCGTTTCTCCGGGACCACGCGCGGCGAAGGTAAGGCATCGGGCCGCGCCAGACTCATGATCCAACCGGGCAGGGGTGGGTTTTTACTCGAGCCGCAGGATACGCCGAGATTGTTTGGGTCGAAGATTTTAATGAAGGTGGGTTCAGTTTTGCTGTCGGTGTAGACGATGCCGCAGTAGTCCTCGTCGTGATCGCGACGCAGCAGCGCATCTACCTCCACGACGAACTTTTGTACCTGCGCCGCCGACTGTGGCGTCTGTGGCGGTGTCTCGCCGATGCTATAGACGTACCAGCCAGCGTCGGCGTGCGCCTTAACCACTTCCCAAAAAGCCGCCAGCTGTTCCCAGCTCAGCAGACTGACAAAATTACCGCGGAATTGTTCACTGAAGCGAGTTGCGTTGGCCATGGTTGAGATCGCGAAGTTTTTCTTTCAGCGATTCTATGGCAAACGTGAGCCCCAAGCCTAGTTGTTGATTGCATGCTTCCAGTAGCGGCACCACCGAAATGGTTAACGCCGGTAAGAACGGCTCTAAGGCGGCGAGGTCGCCTTGTTTCAACATGCTGAGTGCGGTGTCAATGCTCGGTGGCGGGGTCGACGCGACAATTTCTTGCGCGGCCTTCGGCGGCAAGCTCGGTTTGGCCACGGCCGGTTTTGACGTCTTGATCACTTCTTCGATTTGTCCGACATTCACACGATTGCCGCCGGCGTTGCGCGCCACGCTCAGGCGCTTCTGTGCCAAGATGAGCAGGGCCTCGACATCGGCCGCCTCGCCGCGACTCGCCAATCCGACGCTGATGGTTAAGGGGATACGCGTGCCCGCGTGGGCAAAGATTTCGGTTTCGGCGCTGGCGCGCAGACGTTCGCCTAGGACCATGGCCTCGACGCGATTCGCCATCGGGGCCAGCACGGCGAACTCCGCGCCGCCGATGCGGGCTGCAGTTTCCTCGCGACGCGTGCGTCGTGCGACGATTTGGGCCATGCGCACCAAGACCGCATCGGCCAGATGGTCGCCATGTTTGCTGAAGATATCTTTGAAGCCGTCGACGTCAAAGCGAATGATGCACAAATCGTTATCTTGACGATTCGCCAACGCCAGGGCCTGGTTGCAGCGTTCGACGAAGAACCTACGGTTGTGTAACTGTGTCAGCGGATCGATCAGCGCCTTCTGCTCCAAGGCCTCGGCGGTTTGCTCCAGCTTGCGGCTGGTTTCATCGAGACGCACATGCGCATGCGCCCGTGCCAGCAACTGTACCGGGTCGATCGGTTTGGTAATGAAATCGGTAGCGCCGCAGGCATACGCGCGCTGCTTCGCCGGTTCGTCCTCGGCGGCGGTAACCATAATCACCGGGATATTGCGCACGCGATTTACTTCCGCGGCGCGGATACGTTTAAGCAAGCCGTGGCCGTCGAGCCGCGGCATCTCCACGTCGCTGACGACCGCGCGGATATTTTCGTCTTCTTCGAGCACCTTCCATGCGGCCTCGCCGTCCTCCGCTTCGATGAGATTGAACTCGGACGAAAGAATTTTGTTGACCGCTCGGCGGATGACACGGGAGTCGTCGACCACCAAGATGCAGGGCTTAGTATGCGCACCGTCGCCGTTCGACGGCGGTACGTCTTTCGGAATGGCGCCCATTCGGACTCTCCTCGGTATGTATTTTTGTATCCGCCGCGAACGGCGGAATGCACCCGATGGATGGAATGCAACAACTATGCCGATCGTTTAGCGCGACGCTGACGCAGGAATTCGATGAACAGTGGGAATACTGACAGGACGATGATGACTAATAACACCAAACTGAGGTTCTTTTTGACTGCCGGGATATTGCCAAAGAAATAGCCGCCCAACACAAGCAAGGTCACCCAAGCGACACCCCCGGCGATGTTATAGGCGATGAAGCGTCGATATGACATGGTGCCGACACCGGCGACGAAGGGTGCGAAGGTGCGCACAATCGGAACGAAGCGCGCCAGCACGATGGTCTTGCCACCATGGCGTGCGTAGAAGCTTTCTGTACGTTCGATATATTCGCGTTTCAGCCAGCGGTGCGGAGGCGCCAATAGCTTCGCGCCGAACGCGCGCCCGATACTGTAATTGGCACTGTCGCCGGCGATTGCCGCGAGGATCAAGAGTACGATCAACAGCCATACATTCATCCCGCCCAAGGCCGCAAGCGCCCCGGCCACGAATAGCAGCGAATCGCCCGGTAAAAACGGCGTTACTACTAAACCGGTTTCGCAGAATACGATGACAAACAAAATCGCGTAGATCCACTGGCCATATTGTTGCATCAATGCCGCGAGGTGTTGGTCGATGTGCAGGATGAAACCGATCAAGCCAGTGATAATTTCCATAGATCACCAAAAGTAGGCGAGCACGATCACGCCGAGCACGATGCGGTAAATCGCGAATGGTGTGAAGTCGTGGCGCTCGACGTATTTAAGCATGAAACGCACGACCGCCAGCGCGACAATAAACGACACGACAAAACCGACGGCAAACACCGGCACGTCGTTCGCCGAAAGGACCTTGAGATTTTTTAATAGATCGTAGGCGGTCGCCGCGAGCATAGTCGGCATCGCGAGGAAAAACGAGAACTCGGTGGCGGCCTTGCGCGATAGCCCGAACAGCAAGCCACCCATGATGGTGGCGCCGGCGCGCGAAACACCGGGGAACAAGGCGAGTGTCTGTGCCATACCGACCTTGAGCGCGTGGTGCCAATCCATGCGATCCATGTCGGTGGTGTCGACCCGCAACGGCAGTCGTTCGATGATGAGTATTAGTACACCGCCGACAATGAGCGCTGCGGCGACGGTAACAGGATTAAACAGATAGGTCTTGATGGCGTGATGGAACAATAAACCGGCGAGCGCCGCCGGTATAAACGCAATCGCCAGATTTACGATTAAGCGGCGATTCCGTACTTCGTTCGGGCGATAGAGCGTGGTGGTGAGGCGTGCGCGGTAATGCCACATGACGCCGAGGATGGCACCGAGCTGAATAAAAATTTCGAAGGTGTTGGCAACGTCACCGTTAAAGCCCAGCAGATCGCCGGCGATAATTAAATGTCCGGTCGAGGAAATCGGTAGAAACTCCGTCAGGCCTTCGACAATCCCCAAGACCAATGCGGTAAACAGTAACGCCGGTGTCATCGCGCGCCAAACTCCAATGCTTGCCCAGTGACGCCGGGGCGGATGCGATCATGTTCGAATACGATACGACCGCCGACGACCGTATAAAGCGGCCAGCCATAGAGATTTTGCCCTGCGTAGGGCGACCAGCGGCATTTAGTAAATAAATCTTGATTGCGCACCGGCTTTGGATGGTCGAGATCGACCAGGGTTAAATCCGCGTCCCAGCCCTCGGCGATCTGCCCTTTATTAAGTATGCGATACGCCTCGGCCGGACCGCTACACATCCAACGTAGAATGTCTTTAAGTGTGCATTTGCCGGCGTGCATTTGCGTCAGCATCAGCGGCAGGGCGGTTTCGACGCCGGGCATGCCCGAGGGTGTTTGCGGAAACGGCAAATCTTTTTCCGCCAAGGTATGCGGCGCATGATCGGTGCCCATGAAATCGATAATACCGTCGTGTAGCCCGGCCCATAGCG
Source organism: uncultured Acidiferrobacteraceae bacterium (assembly GCA_964496605.1). Taxonomy (GTDB): domain Bacteria; phylum Pseudomonadota; class Gammaproteobacteria; order Acidiferrobacterales; family CAZCAK01; genus CAZCAK01. Next base: position 7,290 of record CAZCAK010000055.1, read on the forward strand.
CGGCGTTGTCGATTGCGCTACGAATCGGCGGATTCATTTGCACGCGGCCGTTTTGTTTGGCGTACTCGCCCTCGTTAAAAAATAAGTGATTCGGAATCGCCTCGGCCTTGACCCAGGGCGGCTTCTCGCGGCGCAGGCGCTCGACTTCGAGCCGGGTCGACACGTGCAAGATGTGCAGCGGTCGGCGATATTGCATCGAAAACTGCAAGGCGCGTTCGGTGGCGCGCAGTGCGCACTCGGCATCGCGAATAACTGAATGCGCGGCAGCGTCGGTGCGCTGCGCGAACTCCTGTTTGCGTGCATGAATGCGCGCCTCGTCTTCGGCATGGACGACGATCAGACGTTCGCCGTTGGCGAAAATGCGTTTGAGATCTTCGTCGCGATGTACCAACAAATTGCCGGTGCTGCAGCCCATGAAGATCTTGATGCCCGGCGTCGGCCCGGCGGTATTGAGCGCGCCGATGTTATCTGGCGTCGCGCCGATGAAGAAGCCGTAATTCACAACGCTGCGCGCCGCGGCGCGCGTGAGTTTATCGGTGAGCGCGGCTTGATCGATGGTCGGCGGCTCGGTATTGGGCATTTCTAAGAAGCTGGTGACGCCGCCCCGCGCCGCGGCGCGCGAACCGCTGGCCAAGTCTTCTTTGTATTCCTTGCCGGGCTCGCGAAAATGCACGTGCGGGTCGATCACACCCGGCATTAACAGATGTCCGCCGGCGTCGAGGATTTCCCGCGCGGCGGTGTCGATGCTGCCGCCGATTTTGGCGATACGGCCGTCGTCGCACGCGAGATCGCCTTCGATGATGCTGCCGTCGGCACGCGCGATACGCGCATTCTTAATAATGAGTTGATGCACTGGCGATCTCGTCGGAACGGGGACGTCCCCGAAAAAAAAGGGACCTGCGTCCCCTTTATTTTTTAATTGAATATTTTTTAATT
>CAZCAK010000056.1:0-8191 GCA_964496605.1 uncultured Acidiferrobacteraceae bacterium
CCCGCGACCCCCGGCGTGACAGGCCGGTATTCTAACCGACTGAACTACCGCTCCAAGTAATTTCAAGGAAAGCATGCTTGCACAAAAACAATCACTATCTGATGGTGGGTGCTGAGGGGATCGAACCCCCGACCCTCGCCTTGTAAGGGCGACGCTCTACCGCTGAGCTAAGCACCCGGCTACCCTCGGGGCGCGCTAGTTTACGGCATCCTTCAGGCCTTTGCCAGCTTTGAACTTGGGATTCTTCGATGCGGGAATGGTGATCGTCTCGCCGGTGCGTGGATTACGACCGCTGCGCGCGGCGCGTGCGCCGACGGAGAATGTACCGAAGCCCACGAGATTCACCGTGTCGCCATTCTTCAATACCTTGGCGATCGTATCGAATACGGCTTCGACTGCACGCGTAGCCGACGCGCGATTCAATTCGGTCGCTTCGGCTACTTTATCGATCAATTCTGCTTTATTCACACTGCCCCCTCGTGACGTTTCCGTTGTTGTTCGTTAATGGGTCGTGATTTGGCTAACTTCATCAGTTTCATCGGTGCCCTCTTTACCGCCCTGAGGTGTTTCTTCCGGCGGCAGCGGGCTCGGTCTGCGTTCGAGCGCGACTTCCAACACCTGGTCGATCCAACGCACCGGCCGAATATCGAGATCTTCGCGAATCGTCTTTGGGATGTCCACGAGGTCTTTGCGATTCTCTTCCGGTATGACGACGATCTTAATACCACCGCGATGCGCTGCCAGCAACTTTTCTTTTAGTCCGCCAATCGGCAGCACCTCGCCACGCAGCGTAATCTCGCCGGTCATGGCGACGTCTGCAAGCACCGGGATGCCGGTCAAGGCTGACACCATCGCGGTACACATGCCGACACCGGCGCTGGGCCCATCTTTCGGTGTTGCGCCCTCGGGTACGTGCACGTGAATGTCATGCTTTTGGTAAAAGTTTTGGCGAATACCGAGCGACGCAGCGCGACTGCGCACAACGCTCATCGCCGCTTGAATCGACTCTTGCATCACATCGCGTACGCTACCAGTAATCGTGAGCTTGCCCTTGCCGGGCAGGATCACGCTTTCGATAGTAAGCAACTCGCCACCGACCTCGGTCCAAGCCAGTCCAGTCACTTGGCCAACTTGGTTGCTTTGCTCGGCAACGCCGTAACGGAAACGGCGCACGCCGAGGTATTTCTCCAAATTTTCGGAATTGATCGCGGCGCTCTTCTCTTTTTGGTCGACCAAGAGTTCGCGCGCCACCTTCCGGCAAATCTTCGCAATTTCGCGCTCGAGATTACGCACGCCGGCTTCACGCGTGTAATAGCGGATGATGTCGCGAATCGCGTCTTCGCCGATGCTAAGTTCGGCATCGCTTAGGCCGTTATTCTTGCGCTGCTTAGCAACGAGATAACGCGTCGCGATATTGAGCTTCTCGTCCTCGGTGTAACCCGAGAGGCGGATTACTTCCATACGATCCAATAGCGGTGCCGGAATATTCAGGCTATTCGAAGTCGCGAGAAACATCACATCGGATAGATCGTAATCCACTTCAAGATAGTGATCGTTGAAGGCGTGATTCTGCTCCGGATCCAAGACTTCTAATAACGCCGACGATGGATCGCCGCGGAAGTCCATGGCCATCTTGTCGACTTCGTCCAACATGAACAAGGGATTCTTGGTCTTCACCTTAGACATGTTTTGAATGATCTTACCGGGGAGAGAACCGATATAGGTGCGACGGTGACCGCGAATTTCCGCTTCGTCCCGCACGCCGCCGAGCGACATGCGCACGAACTTGCGATTGGTCGCGCGCGCAATCGATTTACCGAGCGAGGTCTTACCAACGCCGGGTGGTCCTACCAGACACAGAATCGGGCCCTTCAATTTATTAACGCGTTGCTGTACCGCGAGATACTCGAGGATACGCTCCTTGACCTTTTCGAGGCCGTAATGATCCTCATCTAAGATCTTTTCCGCCTCGACCAGATCTTTACGAATCTTGCTCTTCTTCTTCCACGGTACATTCAAAAGCCAATCGATGTAATTGCGCACCACCGTGGCTTCCGCCGCCATTGGTGACATCATCTTGAGCTTATTCAGTTCCGCCTCGGCCTTCTCACGCGCCTCTTTCGGCATGCCGGCGTTCTTGATGCGCTGCGCCAGCTCTTCCGCCTCGTTCGGCGCATCTTCTAGCTCGCCGAGCTCCTTTTGAATCGCTTTCATTTGTTCATTGAGGTAGTACTCGCGCTGGCTCTTTTCCATCTGGCGCTTTACACGACCGCGAATACGCTTCTCGACCTGGAGTAAATCGATTTCCGATTCCATCACGCCGAGAATGTGTTCCAGGCGCGCGCGCACGCTCGCCATTTCGAGAATTTGTTGCTTGTCTTCGATCTTGAGACTGAGATGTGCCGTGATCGTATCGGCGAGCCGACCCGGATCGTCGATGCCGGCGAGCGACGTTAGAATCTCCGGCGGGATTTTCATGTTCAATTTTACGTACTGATCGAATTCCGACAGCACCGAACGCATCAAGGCCTCGCCTTCCTTGTCGTCCAAGGAGACGGTTTCGAGCAGCGCGGTCTCGGCCGAAAAATAATCGTTGACCTCGACGAAGCGCTGGATCAGCGCGCGTTGCTCACCCTCGACCAAAACCTTCACGGTGCCGTCGGGCAACTTCAGTAACTGCAAGATGTTCGCGAGCGTGCCGATGGAGTGAATATCCTTCGGCGTCGGATCGTCATCGGAGGCGCTTCTTTGTGCCACCAGCATGATCTGCTTGCCGCCCTCCATTGCACGCTCGAGCGCGCGAATGGATTTTTTGCGACCGACGAATAACGGAATGACCATATGCGGGAATACCACCACGTCCCGCAGGGGCAGCACGGGTAATGTCATCTCCGTGCCGGGAATTACTTGAGGTTTTTCTTCGTGCGCCATGGGTGCCTCGGTAACTGGTTAACTCGTTATGACTCGTGCGCCTTACGGCACCGCTCGCGGATACGGATCCGGCGGTTCTCCCGCAGCGGATCGTACAACAATCCGCTGCAGATCTTATGAACGAGTTGAAGCGCGTTTATGGCCCTGATCGTCGTCTTCGGTGTAGATCAAAATCGGCTGACCGTTTCCGTTGATGACGTTCTCGTCGATGACCAGTTTCTTGACCTTTTCCATGGAGGGCAGCTCAAACATGATGTTCAAAAGCGCTTGCTCCAAGATCGAGCGCAGTCCACGGGCACCGGTTTTGCGTTCCATCGCCCTACGGGCCACCGCGATGAGGGCGTCGTCGCGAATTTCGAGATCGACACCTTCGAGCTTGATGAGCTTTTGATATTGCTTCACCAAGGCATTCTTCGGTTCCGTGAGAATGCGAATCAAGGCCGCATCGTCTAATTCGTCCAATACTGCAACAACCGGCAGACGACCGACGAATTCCGGAATGAGACCGTACTTAATAAGATCTTCCGGCTCGGCGGTGCGCAGGACGTCACCGACCTTTCTCGCCTCTGACTTGCTCTTAATGTCGGCGCCAAATCCAATGCCGGTTTGTTCGGACCGATTTTGAATCACCTTCTCGAGTCCCGAGAACGCGCCACCACAGATAAACAAGATATTGCGCGTATCGACTTGCAGGAATTCCTGCTGCGGATGCTTACGGCCACCCTGCGGCGGCACCGAAGCAACCGTGCCTTCGATCAATTTCAATAGCGCCTGCTGCACGCCCTCACCGGACACGTCACGCGTAATCGACGGATTGTCTGACTTGCGAGAGATCTTATCTATTTCATCGATGTAGACAATGCCGGTCTGCGCCTTTTCAACATCGTAATCGCACTTCTGCAGTAACTTTTGAATAATGTTCTCGACGTCCTCACCGACGTAACCCGCCTCGGTCAGCGTAGTAGCATCGGCGATGGTGAACGGGACATTTAATAGCCGCGCCAGGGTCTCGGCGAGCAGAGTTTTTCCGGACCCGGTGGGACCGATCAATAAGATATTGCTCTTGGAGATTTCGACGTCGTTGATCGCATCCTGGTGCTCGATGCGCTTATAGTGGTTGTAGACCGCTACCGCCAACACCTTTTTGGCGTTGGCTTGCCCGATGACGTACTCATCGAGGATCTGCTTAATCTCATGCGGCTTCGGAAACTTGCTTTTCGCCAGCACCGTCTCAGCGTCGTCGTGCACTTCCTCACGAATAATGTCATTGCACAGCTCGACACATTCGTCGCAGACGAAGACTGATGGGCCTGCAATCAGCTTACGCACTTCGTGCTGACTCTTGCCACAGAAGGAACAGTAGAGGAGCTTTTCGCCCTTACCGTCGTGTTTGTCGTCTGCCATCGCAACCTCGCTCGCGTTCTAACCTAACCCAGCCAACCGTCCCTTTTAAACTTAGTTTAGCACACCGTCTACTTACGTTTTTCTATCACGGAATCGACCAGTCCGTAAGCCGCCGCCTCCTTGCCATCCATGAAATTATCGCGTTCGGTATCGGTTTCGATCTTCTTCAAATTTTGGCCGGTATGTTTGGCTAAGATATGGTTCAGACGTTCGCGCACTCGCAAAATCTCACGCGCGTGGATATCGATATCGGTCGCCTGACCTTGGAAACCGCCCAGCGGCTGATGAATCATGATGCGCGCATGCGGCAGCGAAAACCGCTTGCCCTTGGCGCCGCCGGCCAATAACAAGGCGCCCATACTTGCCGCCTGTCCGACGCAGACCGTGCTTACGTCTGGCTTAATGAATTGCATGGTGTCGTAAATCGCAAGACCCGCGGTCACCAAGCCGCCTGGGGAGTTGATATAGAGATGAATATCCTTGTCGGGGTTTTCCGACTCGAGAAATAACATCTGGGCCACCACCAGATTCGCCATGTGATCTTCGATTTGGCCGACGATGAAAATCACGCGCTCCTTCAGCATGCGCGAGTAGATATCGTAGGCGCGTTCGCCACGGCCGGTGGTCTCGATGACCATCGGCACCAGACCCAAGGCGCGCGGATTCAATTCAATTTCGGACCGTGTGGTTCCCATCGTTTTTACCTTGTGATCAATGCATTTGCGCAAGCGTTTGGAAATCGACTGAACGATCTTCAGTCTTGCTTTCCTGCAGCACGATATCTAATGCCCGCTCTTCCAATAATAAAGACTCGATCTCCCCGATACGCTCGGGGTTGGCGTAATGCCACTGAATAAACTCGTTCGGCGACTGGTATTGCTTCGCCATTTGTTCGATTCTGGCTCGAATATCCGCGGCACCGACTTTGATACCGCGCGATTTGACGAACTCAGCCAGGATCAAGCCTAACAGCACGCGCTCACGTGCTTGCCCCCTATATGGGGACGGATCGTCAGAAAGCTTGTCGGTCGGCACACGTTGGGCCTCCAGGTTGGCCTTGGTCATGCGCAATAGCCGTTGCGCCTCGCTCTCGATCAGGCCGTCCGGGATTTCAATGCTATTGGCGTCCATCAACGCCTGGAACGCGCGACGCTTGACCATTGCGCGTGCCCGATCATCCGCCTCTTGCTGCAGGCTTTTACGGATTTCGGCACGCAGCGATTCGACGGTCCCATCGTTCATACCGAGCTCACGCAGGAACGACTCGTTGACCTCGGGCAGCACCGATTCAAACACTTGGCGCACGTCGACCTCGAACGTCGCGGGCTGCCCGGCAAGCTTGGTATTCCGATAATCCGCCGGAAACGTCACATTGACGCTGCGATGTTCGCCGGCGGCGGCACCCAGCAACTGCTGTTCAAAGCCCTCGATCAGTGCATTTGAACCCAGCACCAAAGGATAAGCCTTGGCTTCGCCGCCTTCGAAGGCGACACCACCAACCATACCTTTGAAATCGATCTCGATTTTGTCGCCGCTTTGAGCGGGGCGAGCGACGGGATTCCACTGCGTGCGCTGTTTGCGCATGGTATCTAACGTGCGATCGATGTCCGCATCTTCAACAGCGCAGACTACCCGCTCGATAGGCTTTTGCGGCAATTGGATAGCACCGATTTCGGGGTAAATTTCGAACACCGCCACATACTCAAAGTCCTTTCCCCGTGCCAAGGATTTTGGCTCAATTTTGGGACCGCCTGCCGGGCGTAGACCTTCCTTGTTTGCCGCCTCATAGAAGGTAGTTTGTACAAGATCTCCTGCCACTTCGGCTAATAATTGACCGCCATACTGCGCTTCAACCATCTTGAGCGGCACTTTGCCGGGACGAAATCCAGGAAGTTTAACATTTTGCGATAAACGCTTAAGACGCGACGCGAACTCCTGCTCGAAACGCGCGGCCGGAACGGCAACCGTCATGCGACGACCGAGATTGCCGGTACTTTCAACTGAAATCTGCATTGATCCTCACAAAAACCACGGAACGGCGGTGTTTCGATCATACCGATTCCAGGCAGGCAGGCCAAGGTGAGTTCGACCGCGAGATGTGGTGCGAATGGGGAGACTCGAACTCCCACGGGTTGCCCCACTGGAACCTAAATCCAGCGCGTATACCAATTTCGCCACATTCGCAAATTTCAGAGACCGGGTTTATCCGGCTGAGGCTGGATGCTGCGGGGAAAATGGTGGGCCGTGTAGGGGTCGAACCTACGACCTACTGATTAAGAGTCAGCTGCTCTACCAACTGAGCTAACGGCCCAACGAAACTGGGGTGAGCGATGGGATTCGAACCCACGACAACCGGAATCACAATCCGGGACTCTAACCAGCTGAGCTACGCTCACCATAAAAGCTTGGTCCCCGCTATGGCAACCTCTGCCATAGCAACCGAATGGCGCGCCCGACAGGAATCGAACCTGTAACCTACGGCTTAGAAGGCCGTTGCTCTATCCGGTTGAGCTACGGGCGCATATACCGCGGCCCGTTCTAAGCGTAACTGGTCGGGGTAGAGGGATTTGAACCCCCGACACCCTGCTCCCAAAGCAGGTGCGCTACCAGGCTGCGCTATACCCCGAATGAACCCGCGGACGCACCTGACTTCAGTCGACCGAAGCGTAGCATCGGTCCCAAGCAAGGCACGAAATATACGCGGCGGTCCCGAGAGCGTCAATCTGGGCCGTCGGTTTGGCGTTCGCTATACGCGCATGCGATGATGCGTCGCCCCGCATTCCGCGGCGGCATCACTAAAACGAATAGCGAATGACCGCGAACATCATCGACGGCAAACAGATCGCGGCGAATCTGTTGTCTGAAGTTAAGCAGCGCGTTGATGCGCACCGCGCCCACGCCGCTCGCCCGCCGGGGCTAGCTGTCATTATGGTAGGCGATAACGCCGCATCCGAAGTATACGTGCGCAATAAACGCAAGGCCTGCGCCGATGTCGGCATGGCGTCGTTTTCGCACGATCTCGCAGCCGCGGTCAGCGAAGCCGAACTCCTGAATCTGATCGCAAAACTCAATGTCGACAGCGCGGTCGACGGTATCTTAGTGCAACTGCCATTGCCACCGCATATTGATGCGCAAAAAGTCATCGAGGCGATCGACCCACATAAAGATGTCGACGGATTTCATCCCTACAACGTCGGTCGGCTCGCGGTGCGTATGCCGATACTGCGGCCATGCACACCGCGCGGCATCATGCGGCTCATCGAAACCACCGGCGCGCCAATACTCGGGCAAAACGCGGTGGTCGTCGGTGCATCGAACCACGTCGGTCGTCCCATGTCTCTGGAGTTGCTACTGGGCGGCTGTACGGTCACGACCTGTCATCGATTTACCCGCGACACCGCGGCTTACGTCCGTGACGCGGATATTGTGGTCGTAGCCGTCGGCAAGCCCGGCATCATACCCGGTGCGTGGATCAAACCAGGCGCCATTGTGATCGACGTCGGCATCAACCGCGCCGCGGACGGAAAGTTGTATGGGGATGTGGACTTCGCGAGCGCGAAGGAAAGAGCAGGATGGATTACACCGGTACCAGGCGGCGTCGGCCCAATGACGGTGGCCACCCTGCTCCTCAATACATTAGAAGCCGCCGAACAGTTACATCGTTAGGCGGCGATCCAACGTACGTCTTGTCCGCAGGGGCGGTCGGGACAGCCGGACGGGCGGGAGCGCCGCCGGGAGATCCCAGATGATGCCGCCGCCCTCCTCGCCTGCCGCCGCCAGGAGCCGGCCATCCCGCGAGTAAGCGATGGCCCGGACCGGTTCGGCGGTGGGCAGGTTTTCCATCTTGCAGCGGTTC
>CAZCAK010000057.1:0-8175 GCA_964496605.1 uncultured Acidiferrobacteraceae bacterium
GATTGTGTACACGTTCGTAAACGATCCCAACGGCGCCAATCCGCAGTCCGATATTTTGGCGGTACGCGAAGACGGCAACGAGCACGTTGTACTGGCGAACGACCCGGAGTCGGAGGTATTTGCTGCCGCCACCAAGGATAGGCGCGTGATCTATCACAAGCGCGTGGGCTATAACGATGACGATATTTATATCGTCAATCTCGACGGCACGCATCGAACCGCATTAGTAACGGGTCCGACGTTCGACCGCTTCGTGGCATTAACGCCGTCCGGTCGAATGATCTTTAGCCGGTCGGATGTTGCGGCCTTCCATGCGCTCTACAGCATCAATCTCGATGGCAGCGATGAGCGCACTTTGACAGATGGGCTAGGGATTAAGGTATTTCGCGCTGTCAGTGACGACGGCCGCGTTATCTTTGATCTTCGAAACGGTAACCTGCCGGACGGTACGTACAGCATTAATGAAGATGGCACCGGTTTTGTTACTCTGTTAACGACGACAGTGGATTGGCTCGTATTGCGCGGCGAGACTGCGTACGTGTGGACCCAGGACCAGTATTTTAAAGTCGTTGCGGTCGATATCCGCGATGGAGCGAGCACCGTACTAGTAGGACAATCGCAAGATGCACAATTTGTCGGACTGGGTTCCGACCGTCTGGTGTATGCATATACCGATCTCGGTATGGGGATGAAGCACGTTCGCAGCATGCACCTCGATGGCAGTAACGACATTCCCTTAGTCGATGTGGATATTTCAACGTCCACACGCATCTTCAACGACACCGTGATCTACACGGTGAACAATAGCGCACAGAGAGATATTAAGGCGGTCAGCGTGGAGGGCGGTGCACCGCTTAGCCTTGCCACTTCGGTACTAGACGAAACACCGTTGCTAACTGATGTTCCAAGTGGGCGTGTCCTTTACATGACGGACGACGGGATGGTGCAGGAGTTTCATAGCGTGTTGATTGACGGCAGCGGCGAGGTGCAGCTCACCAACGCCAATGCGGTTCAATCTCCGTACTTTATTACGCTATCAGGCTATGTCATTTTTTGGCGTAGTGTTCCCGGCTCCAGTTCCGGCGAGTGGAGCGTAAACGCAATCCCAATTGCCGGCGGACCAGAGCGGGAGCTCGCACCAACGTACAGCGCACAAGGGTCCTGCGGCGCAACCCAAGCCGATCGTTACATCTATGTACGCAACGTGACGCCCTATTCATTGGACAACGAAATCTACGCGGTCGGCATTAAAAGCGGTTTCCGTGCGCTCCTCGCCAACGGCGGACATCTCGGCTGCAACGCGATCCTTTAGTTGGGCATGGCTTGGCTTACGACGCGGCCACGATAGGTCCGTCAGCCCCCACGTGCGACTCGCACGACGGACCAATCCGGACCCTCAGTCTGTAGTGAGATTTTCGTAGGCGTACGAAATCAGTAAGCTTGGGCGATGAATGATTGCCCCATCACTCTCGGCTTTCGCACCTGGCCGCGCAGCTCGGGACGCGTGTTTGGTGTCGGGCTCGGTACTTGGCGCACCTTCGATGTGTCCGCGGCGCGGCGCGAACCGCTGGCACAATTGGTAGAACACTTCGCGCAGGCGGCGCCGGCGGTAATCGATACCTCACCCATGTATGGCGCCGCCGAGGGCATCGTCGGCGACATCTTGCACGCCCACAATCTACGTGACCGGATATTTCTTGCCACCAAGGTGTGGACGCGTGGGCGCGACGCCGGCATCGCACAAATGGAACAGTCGTTCCGGAAGCTTCGCAGCGAGCGCATCGATTTGCTGCAAATACACAATCTAGCGGACTGGCGCGTCCACTTGCCTACCTTGCGGCGTTATCGGGAAGACGGGCGCATTCGCTACATCGGATTGACGCATTACCATGCCGGCGCCTATGCCGAGATGGAACAAATTCTCGACAACGAACCGATCGATTGCATACAGATCAACTATTCCGTGCGTGCGCGCGAAGCCGAGCGACGGCTGCTGCCATTGGCGCACGAGCGCGGCATCGCGGTATTAGTCAATCAACCATTTGCCGAGGGCAGTCTGTTACGTGAGTTAAGCGCGCGCCGTTTGCCGCCGCCATTCGCCGATAGCAATTGGCCGCAATTGCTATTGCGCTTTGTCTTGTCGCACCCGGCGGTGACCTGTGTGCTGCAGGCAACGTCAAACCTGGAACATCTCAAGCAAAATCTCGCCGCGGCGGAACGCCTGCCATTGACCGCGGCGGAACGCCGACTCTTACTCGACGCGATCGCGTAACTGTACCGATCACGGCCGTTACGCTCCGCCGCCGGACCGATGCGCACGGACCGACGCAATTGCATCATGAATAAAAGGAGAACGTTCATGCTGCAACTACGCAAGGCGATGCTGATTGTGCTCATGCTGTTTGGTATTCAAGCGGCGGCGGCGCCGACGATTGAACGCGCCAAGGAATTTAACGCCGGTGATAATCGCGTGAGTAGTGCGCCGCCGGCCTCGGAGGTCACGCGCTACTTTCCGCAAGAATGGACGCGCTATCAGGCGAATGCGAATCACAATGCCGCATTCCGTGTGCCGGAAGATGCCCCGCAGTGGTTGAAAGAGGGCGTCGATTGGCGCTTCGCTGGTCACGATTCCCTGCCGCTCGAGGGCGACGCCTATCAGAATAACCCGGTCAATACCACACAGCGTCTTGGTTTTGCGGTCGGTGTCAGTGTCGTCGATGGCATGGTGTTCGCGGGCGAGGGTGCGCGGCGGGTTTATGCGCTCGATGCGCAGACCGGAAAAGAAGTATGGGCGTTTTCCACGATCAACGAAATGATGAACACGCCCTTAGTCGCGGATGGATTGGTATTCGCCGGTGCCGGAGATACCGGCTTTAGTTTCGATAAGGTAATTAAATTCAAGAGTCAAGAACGCATCGCGCGCGGTATGGGCTTTAGCGGTTATTACGCGTTGGATGAAAAAACCGGCAAGCAGGTGTGGCGTTTCGACACCGACGGCAACGCCATGCCCGGCGCAATTTATATCGATCACGTATTGTACTTTGCTACTGGCGATGGCCATGTCTATGCGGTCGAAGGTCGCAGCGGTAAGTTGGTATGGAAAACCGATATTAAAGGCTTCGTGAGCATGAGCAGCTTAAATGCCCTTGGTGATTTGCTTTATGTCGGCGCAAGCGAACCGAATTTCGTTTTTGCCTTGGACCGTACTACCGGCAAGATCGTGTGGAAACAAACCATTCCCGGTGTCGCGAATACCGGCATGGGCGACAACTCGCCGGCGGTCGACGTGGCGCGGGGTCTCGTGATCCAGAGCACCGTGGTCGACGCCAATAATAAGGACAAGACGAATGATCTGGCGGTATTCGCCATGGATGCGAAATCCGGTGCGATCAAATGGCAGCGCAAGCTTGGACGCGGCCCGAGCCCGCCAGCATACAAGGCGGGTGTCGTGATGGTGTATGGCGACACAGTTTATTTAGGTAGCCCGGTGACGAACAAGCTCTATGCCTTGTCGCTCGAGGATGGCAGCGTGCGTTGGCAATTGCCCATCCCAGATGCCGGTAAGAACGGCGCCGGCCGTGGCTCGCCGACGTACTATGAAGGTAAGCTCTATTTTGCCTCGGTCGAGACGTTGTATCGCATCGATCCCGCCACCGGCCATATCGAGGCCCAGCGCAAACTCGGCGGTCGCTTCGGTATCGTGAACCCGGTCATCGTCGGTGGCACGGCGTATTTATCGAACTCGTGGGGCTGGATTATGGCGGTACCGCTCGCGAGCCTAAGTTGATCCGCCTAGGAGGCAATATGCGCTATCTGTCGGCAATGATCGCTAGCTCTGCCGTGCCGTTATTAATGAGTTGCAGCGCATTGGCGCCGCGCACCGACGCGGCCAATCTCACCGGCACGAGTTGCGAAACCGATGCCTATGCGGAAACAAAGGATGGGCATCATTATCACTGCGAACAAGGTCGCTGGGCCGCGCTCACGATGACGCCACAGGCACGGCCGCAAGGCACTAAGCCATGCGTGTTCAAGTGCAGCGTAGAAAACGGTGCCTGGGTATGTCGCGGCAATGGCCCACAATGCGACGGCAAAAGCCCCTGGGATTGAGTGCTTCGCTATGCGCCGAGCAATTCGCCAAGCGGTTTGAGCGAATCGACGCGGTCGCATACGACCTTGACGATCATCATGATCGGCACTGCGAGCAACACGCCCCAGGCGCCCCAAACCCAGCCCCAAAATAATAACGATACAAAGATCGCCGCGCCGTTCATATGCATCATTTTGCCCGTGAGCCAGGGCAATAACAGATTACCTTCAAGATTGGTGATGATCAGCGTTACCACGGCGACCAATACCGCTTGCGAGCCATCATCAAATTGCACGAACGCCGCGAGTGTAACCGCGGCAGTGCTGATGACCGGGCCGAGATACGGCAGTAGCTTTAAAACGCCGGAGATGACGCCCCAGGCGGCGGCGTTCTGCAGACCGATCCACCAATACGTCAGCCACAGGGCGACCGCGATCACGATGCCGCCGATCAGTTGTGCAAACAGAAAGCGCTCGATTTGCTGATGAATCTCGTCGATGATTTCCAAGGTCACGCGGCGTCGTTGTAGCGACGGGCCGGCGATGTGGATCAATTTGCGCTTGTAAAGATCGCCGTAGCTCAGAAAGAAGTAAATTAAAAAGAACACGATTGCGATTTGTCCGACTAGGCTCGCGGTGTTCTTCGTGCCGAGCCAAAGATAATTGCCGAGCGAATTCGGTTGCACCGCCGGCGCCGGTTTTGGCGCTGGCGCGTTTGGCGTCAGCGGCTCGTTGGTGGCGCGCTGGATTTCGCCGGCGGCGCGCTGGATGCGTCCGACCGCCCCATCGTTACCCTGGGCGCGCAGACGCTGTTTGGCCTTTTGCACGGCGGTGGGGATTTTATCGATGAGATCATTGACCTCACCGCGCAGCGAATACGCTAGCCCAACGAGCGCCGCGAGCAGTGCCAAGGTCACGAGCGTCGCGCCGATAAAGCGCGGCAAGTGGTAGCGCTGTAAGGCATTCACGATCGGGGTCAACGAAAAACTAACCAAGGCGCTGAGCGCGATCGGTAATATTACCTCGGCGGCATAACGCAGGGCGGCAATCGTCAGAATGATCGCAATAATGGCTACCGCTAGATCGCGAGGTGATAAATTGGGGCTAAGCTTTTTCGCCGACAGCGCCATGGCACCACTGTAGCAAGCTTAAGCATGCGCACATCGGTATTTAGGCCGACCGCGCGTCGCAAGAACTTATTGGAGTCTCGACATGTTTACGAGTCATTATTACGATCTGATGGCGCAGTACAACCGCTGGATGAACCGGAATCTCTATGCCGTGTGCGCACCGATCCCGGATGCGCAGCGCAAAGCCGACCGCGGCGCATTTTTTAAATCGATACATGGCACGCTGAATCATTTGGTGTGGGCCGACCGGGTGTGGCTCGCACGTTTCGGCGTCGGGACCCTGCCGACCGCGCGCATCGGCGAGGAGCTTTATGCCGATTTCGATACCTTGCATAGCGCCCGCCTCCATCTCGACGAGATCATCGCCCATTGGACCGCGGCGCTGGACTTGAGCCAAGTGGTCAATACTTTCGAGTTCAAGAGCGTTGTCGATGGTAAGACGCGGCGCGCGCCACAGTGGGTGTTTATCGTGCAAATGTTCAATCACCAAACGCATCATCGCGGTCAGGTGACGACGTTATTAAAGCAACTCAATTACGATCCCGGCGTCACCGATATTCCATGGATGCCCGGTGCGGTCGACTTCTTTTAATAACCACCGACACCAAGCTTGCGCAGCGCAGCATCGTGAATCCACAAAAAGCTGATTTTGCTGAGTGCGTTGACGGTATATTTGCGCGGCTTAAGAAACGCAATCGGCGCACGCGCCTTCTCGCTACCGCCGGTGACGCTCAGGGTCGCGCCCTCGGCCGGCACCAAGGCGACCTCCCCTTCGAGTAGATAAAAATTCCACTCGTCGCTCATGCCGCGATCGATCAACCGTGCGCCGGCGGCAGCGGTGTAAATAAAACTATGCTTCGCCAGTAGGGTTAGCTGCGCCTCATTCAAGGCGGTGAAGTGCACGAAGTCGCGTAGACGTCCCGGCGTTACCGCCCGATGGGGATTTTCCAGCCAACGCTCGACGCGCTCATAACGCTGGCTTTGATGCAGCGCCACGATCGCCTCGTCGGACAACGTCACGGCGCGTTCCGCACGTCGATCGACTTCGGAAAACGCCGGCGTTGTCGCGTAGCGGGTGCCGCTACCGACGCCGGTATTCGTTTGTAAGTCGAGATCGCGGCGTTCGTCTTTGCGTACCAAGCGATCGTAAATATAGCGATGCAGCTCGACGTAAAGTGCCTTTTCGCGACGGCCGAACGGTATCGGCGCAAACAAGTCCAATACCTCGAGTCGCATATCGGCGGTGTGCGGCAAAAACACCACCGGGCAATACGCCGGCTCTTTGGGATATTCGGGGTTGCGCAGCTCCAAAAGAATTTCCATGCCGTGGTAAACGCTATTTTCGCGGCTGCGCTTTTGAAAATTCGTCAGCGCGGTTTGGCTGCCGCCACTAGGATAAACCGCGCGCACCAAGGGTTCGTCGTAGACAAAAGTAATTTTGCCCCAGGGCTGTGCTTGCGCCGATTCCATAATAGTGCCGAGATGCATCCCGTTGTGGCCGCCGCGGTACGCGGTCAATAGCGCGGCGTTATGTTGCGCGAACAAGGCGGAAAATTCCACGTGCGGTACCAACCTGCCGCTGGCATCGTAAAACGCCAAGCCGTGGTCTTCGGTCAATACGCATAGGCCGGCGGGTCCTGAGATCAGACTCATGGTGCTACTCTAACATTTAGGTGCGGCATCGCTAGTAGTATTACCAAGTAAGACGACGGCACGGCCGGTGCGTGCTATAAATCCTTCCGCATGAAACAACGTCTGAACGTACTCGCGCGCCCGTTCGCGCATCGCAATTACCGCCTCTATTTTGTCGGCCAATCGTTGTCGTTCATGGGCAATTGGATGCAGTCGGCGGCGCAAGCGTGGTTAATGTATCGGTTGACCGGCTCCGCGGTGATGTTGGGTCTCGCGGCATTCGCGGGTCAAATACCGGTGTTCCTGCTGGCGCCGTTCGGCGGTGCCTACGCCGATCATCACGGCCCGCGTGCGATCTTGCGCGTGGCGCAATGGTTGGGATTAGTGCTGGCCTTAGTGCTGGCGATCTTGACCGGTACCGGCGTGGTGCGACCGGCGACCTTGTTAACGATCGCGACACTACTCGGCATTGTCAGCGCATTTGAGATTCCGGCGCGGCAGGCGTTATTGATCGAATTGGTTGGTAAGCGCGATTTGCTCAACGCGGTCGCAATGAACAGCGCCATCGTTAACATCGCCCGTATGCTCGGACCGGCCATCGCCGGTGCAATTATCGCCTTTGCCGGCGAGGCTTGGTGCTTCGGCGCCAATGCCGCGAGTTATATCGCGATGATTCTCGCCTTGCATTACATGCGGATCACGCGTCACGCCCCGCGCGAGGGTTCGGTATTACGACAAGCGCTCGCCGGTTTGCAGTTTGCCTTCAGCGTACGCCCGATTCGCGCACTATTACTATTGCTCGCGATCGCGAGCGCACTCGGCGCGCCTTATCTGGTATTGATGCCCATATTCGCGGTCGAGGTTCTGCACGGCGGTCCACGTTTGCTTGGCGTCTTGCTTGGTGCCGCCGGTGCCGGTGCCTTGATCGGTGCGCTCACACTCGCGAGCCGCGATCACGTGCGCGGTTTGGGCGCCTGGGTCCTGACGGGATGTATTGGCTTCGGATTGAGTATCGTCGCCTTCGCGCAATCGCGCCTTATTCCATTGTCGCTGCTAGCGCTGCCGTTTGTGGGATTCTTTATGATTGTGCAAATGGCCGCGACCAATACATTAATACAAGTCATGGCACCCGATCGGCTACGCGCACGCGTGATGGCGGTGTATTCCATGACCTTGCTTGGTATGGCGCCGCTGGGCGGCTTGCTCGCCGGCGCCCTGGCACATCGTATCGGCGCGCCGCTGACCCTGAGTCTCGGTGGCGGCGCGTGCGTTATCGGCGCGCTGGTATTTCTACGCTTTCTACCGCAGCTGCGCGAAGATGCGC
>CAZCAK010000058.1:0-8135 GCA_964496605.1 uncultured Acidiferrobacteraceae bacterium
ACCGCTATCGGCGCAGGTCGCGGATGTCCACACGGCACCGGTCGTCAGCGTGGAACTCAAAGGCGCCATCGGCCCAACCGCCGCCGACTATATCGCGCGCGCGATCACGCAAGCTGCAACCCAAAACGCACAACTCGTCGTGATTAAACTCGACACCCCCGGCGGTCTCGATAGCGCCATGCGCGAAATCGTGCAAACAATTATCGCCGCACCAATGGCAGTTGCGAGTTATGTCGCACCGAGCGGTGCCCGTGCCGCCAGCGCCGGCACCTATATCATGTACGCGAGCCATATCGCCGCCATGGCACCCGGCACCAATCTCGGTGCGGCAACACCCGTGACGCTCGGCGCCCAGCCGGCAAACGACGACGCCATGGCGCACAAGCGACTCAACGATGCCATTGCCTACATTCGCAGCCTTGCGGGACTGCGTAAGCGCAACGCCGATTGGGCTGAGCAATCCGTGCGCCAGGGCGCGAGTCTGCACGCCGATGCGGCGCTCAAGCAAAACGTCGTCGATTTAATCGCCGGCGATGTCAACGATTTGCTGCAGCAATTACATGGACGCGAAGTGATCGTGGCGGGACATAAGATGGTGCTCGATACCGCGCATGCAACCGTCGTCGCCATCACGCCCGATTGGCGCACACGGGTCTTGAGCGTCATCACCGATCCCAACGTCGCCTATATCCTGATGCTGCTCGGTATCTACGGCTTGTTCTTCGAACTGTGGAACCCCGGCTTTGTATTGCCCGGCGTAATCGGCGGCATCGCCCTCCTCTTGGCGCTGTTCGCATTTCAGGTATTGCCAGTGAGCTATGCCGGCGTCGGCTTAATCGTACTCGGCGTCGCGTTCATGGTCGCAGAGGCGCACGTCGCGAGTTTCGGCGCACTCGGCATCGGCGGTACCATCGCCTTCGTCGCCGGCTCGCTGTTATTGTTCGATACCAACTTGCCGGGCTTCGGTCTATCGTGGGGTTTGATTGCGATACTGGCGTTGATTAGCGCCGCATTTTTTATCGGTGTGGCAACACTCACGCTACGCGCGCGCGGCCGGCCGGTCGTGACCGGCGCCGAGCAATTGCTCGGCACGGTCGGTGTGGTCAAGCACGACTTTATCGATCAAGGCCTGGTGCGTATCCGTAGCGAAGATTGGCAGGCGCGCAGTACTCAGCCATTGAGCGCCGGGCAAAGGGTGCGCGTGCGCGCCATCGAAGGTTTAACTCTCGTCGTCGAACCGGACGAATCTTAGCCACGGCACCGCCGCGGCGCCGTCCAAAGGAGACTTATGGGTGCATCGATCGCAGTCATCGTGGCGTTTATTCTGGTAGTCATTATTTTCAATACCGTTAAGGTGCTGCGCGAGTACCAGCGCGCAGTGGTGTTTCAACTTGGTCGCTTTTGGAAGGTGAAGGGACCGGGATTGATTCTATTGATCCCCGGCATTCAACAAATGGTGCGCGTGGATTTGCGGACCATCGTTATGGATGTACCACCGCAGGATGTGATTTCACGCGATAACGTCTCGGTAAAGGTCAACGCGGTGGTGTATTTCCGCGTCATCGCACCGCAGAACGCGATCATTCAGGTCGAGGACTTTTACAGCGCCACCAGCCAATTGGCGCAGACGACTTTACGCTCGGTGCTGGGCCGGCATGAGCTCGACGAGATGTTGGCGGAACGCGAAAAGCTCAATATCGATATTCAAAAAATTCTCGACGCCGCCACCGATGCCTGGGGCATTAAGGTGACTAACGTCGAGATCAAACATGTCGACATCGACACGACCATGGTGCGCGCGATCGCGCGCCAAGCGGAAGCCGAGCGCGAACGGCGCGCCAAAATCATTCATGCCGAAGGCGAATTGCAGGCAGCGGAAAAACTCGTTAGCGCTGCCGACCTGATCAGCAAACGCCCGGAGGCGTTGCAGCTGCGCTATCTGCAAACCTTAAGCGGCATCGCCAGCGAGAAAACCTCCACAATCGTGTTCCCCCTGCCCATGGAACTCGTGTCGGCGTTTCTCAATCGCGAGCGCAAACCATAGGCCCAACCCGCGGGCTTACTGGCGCTGACGCCGTCGTGGTACCACGAGTCGGCTCAGACGCCGGTGATCCGGCATCGCGAGCAAGTCCTGCACCGCGATGCCGAAGGCACCGGCAAGGCGCTCCAGATTATCTAAGCCGACATTACAGCCGGCACGTTCGATGGTGCTGATATAGGTGCGATGCAAACCGCTTGCCTCGGCCAACTCTTCCTGCGACCAACCACGAACGAAGCGCATCAAACGTAATTTTTCCGCGAGCTGTTTCCGTGCCTTATTTTCCATGCTGCTATTTCAGTTGGATCGCGCGCTACAGTCCACAGCGCATCGACCGCAAAACGTTGCGGTTAGGCTGCGCTATGCGTGAATGAGTCAACAGCGGCACGATTGCCGTGGTTTGCAACGCGCGCTAAGGTGCACACATGTCTGAAATCGTCCCCGCGGATAAGCGCCTACAGCGCGCCACCTTGATCGCCGTAGGCGTATTGCTCCTTGCCGGCTTTGCCTTGCTGCATTACGGCTTGCCGCGCTATCTCGATTATTTGCGTGCACTCGCGCGGCGCGACCCGAATTTGCTGGATGCGGAATACCGCCGTGCGTTTCTTGCCATATTCTTACTCATCGGCATCTTAAGCGCCGCCATCGGCGTGCATTTGCTGCGCATCGGTCGCGCGGTATTGCGGCACGCCCAGTTTCCACCGCCGACGGTTAAGGTCATCATCGATACCAAGATTCTGCGCGACGCCGCGGCGCGGCGCCTGGCCTATCTCATGAACGCGATCGGTGCGCTACTGATACTAGTAGGTATCGGCGGTAGCGCTGGGATGTACTACAAGACTATGCAATTACTCGATCCCAATATCGCCGCGGAGCGACGCTAACATGCGATTTTCGCACTGCTGGCGCACAGGCGGCGTCGCGGGCTTGCTGCTATTGCAGAGCCTAAGCGGGTGCGCCGGCGTCACCCCCAGGGAATCGGTTCCTTGCCCCACTGCAAGCGCCAGCCCGGCCGGTCCCGGTCGCTGGTTAGCATCGCGTTCGGCGACGGTGCTCACCAGCACTGGCGACTTTTTTGTCGGCCTGGGTAATGTCGGCCTACAGATCACGGGCGGTACTCAGTTTCAAGGCTCGGCCTCGGGTCACGAGTTCGCGGTCTATCTAGGTATCACTGTCGTATCCGCTGGCAGCATCGGCGTCGGTAATTTGTTCATCGCCGGCGGCGAACGCATGAACGATATCGCGAATACCGCGCGCGGTTGTCATTAACCGTGAAGTCGCGCACACGCATTGCGATTGCAGTGGTCATCGGCGGCATCGTCGCGATCCTTTCTTTCGGTCCGGCTTACGTCGAGGCACAACACAATCGCCTCACCGGTATCACGCCGCCACCGCCGTCCGCGGTGGCGCAAACGCTGCAAGCACAAATCGACATCGTCGATCTGCATGCCGATAGCTTATTGTGGGGTCGCAATCTCACGCGACGCAGCGCGCGCGGCCATGTCGATTTTCCCCGCATGGTCGCGGGCCGCATCGCACTACAAATATTCAGTATCGTCACCAAAGTACCGCACGCCCTTAATATCGATCGCAATGACGACCGCAGCGACGATATTACCAAGCTCGCGTTATTCGAACGCTGGCCGCGCGCCACTTGGAATAACCTCACGCAGCGCGCGCTGTATCAGGCACGCCGTCTCAACGATTTCGCCGCTACCAGCCACGGCAAATTTGTCATCGTGCGCAACGCCGTGGAGCTCGACGAATTTATGCAGCGGCGCCGCTTCGAACCGGACGCCATCGCCGGCATCATCAGCGTCGAAGGCGCGCATGCATTAAGCGGCGACCTGGCACAGCTCGATGTGTTGTACGACGCCGGCGTGCGCATGATGTCGCCATCGCATTTTTTCGATAACGACATCGGCGGTTCCGCGCATGGTGTAAGCAAAGACCGCTTGAGCGTGCGCGGACGCGGTTGGCTCGAGAAGATGGAGCAAAAACATATGGTGGTGGATTTGGCGCACGCCTCGAGCCGCACGATTGACGATGTTCTGGCGCGGGCGCGGCGGCCGGTGATTGTGTCGCATACCGGCGTGCGCGGCACCTGCAATAACGCGCGCAACCTCAGCGATGCGCAGTTACGGGCAATCGCGCACAATGGCGGCATTGTTGGGATTGGATTTTGGGACACGGCGGTATGCGGCAAGGACGCCGACGCCATCGCCCGCGCCATACGCTATACCGCCGATCTTATTGGCGTCGATCACGTCGCGCTCGGCTCGGATTTTGATGGCTCGGTCGCGGTACCGTTCGACGCCGCCGGCACCATTGCCCTCACCGATGCCTTATTGCGTCAACATTTCACGCCGAATGAGATCAAACGCATTATGGGCCAAAACGCGCTGCGGCTGCTGCTAGAATTGCTATAGGTATCTTAAGCGGGAGAATGCGATGTCGGAACCGAAATACACCGCCACTTTAGCAATACTATTAATGTCTCTGCCGTTGCTGTTTGGCTGCGATCGCAAACCGCCGCAGGCGCATGTGTGGCAGGACCAGGTGCAAACCTTGGACAAGGCGCGCGGGGCGCAGAAACAAGCTGAGGACGCGGCCGCGGCGCAGCAACACGATATCGATCAACAAACGCGTTAGCTTTCGGCAGCCCAGTCGCGCGGACGGAGAAACTCGCGATACAGTTCCGCCTCCGGTGTATCCGGCTGCGGCTGCCAGTCGTAGCGCCATTTCACTAGCGGCGGCAGCGACATCAAAATCGATTCCGTGCGTCCACCCGATTGCAGACCGAATAGCGTGCCGCGATCGTAAACCAGATTGAATTCCACATAACGTCCGCGGCGATATAATTGAAAATCGCGTTCGCGCTCACCGAATGGTCGATCGCGGCGGCGCGCGACGATGGGTAGATAGGCCTCCAGAAAGTGATCGCCGACGCTACGTAAGAAACCGAAGCAGTGTTCGAAATCGGGCGTATTCAAATCGTCGAAAAAAATGCCGCCGATGCCGCGCGGTTCGTTGCGATGTTTGATAAAAAAGTATTCATCGCACCACTTTTTAAACCGCGGGTAGTAATCGGCGCCGAATGGCGCGCACGCAGCTTGCGCGGTGCGATGCCAGTGCCGCGCGTCTTCGGCGAATCCATAGTAAGGCGTGAGATCGAAACCACCACCGAACCACCACACCGGTTCACTACCCGGCTTGCTCGCCTCGAAATAACGCACATTGGCATGCGTCGTCGGCACATACGGATTGCGCGGATGCAACACCAGCGAAACCCCGAGCGCATGAAACGCACGACCGGCAAGCTCCGGACGCTGCGCCGAGGCGCTCGCCGGCAAACACGCACCATGCACATGGGAAAATCCGACGCCGGCTTGTTCGAACAGCGCGCCCTCACTCAATACGCGTGAGCGCCCGCCGCCGCCTTCGCGGCCGTCTTGGCTGCGCGACCAATTATCCTCGCGAAATTGCGCCGCGCCATCGGCCTCGCTTAGGTTCCGGCAAATACGGTCTTGCAGATCGCGTAAGTATTGTTCGACGACAACGATATTGCTCATTAAGTCCCCGCGCGCACGACACGGCCGCTGCGCGCGTCGGCGATTTGCGTTGGTTTACGCGCGCGACCGACCCGACCGCGCACAATAAAATCGACATCCTTTCCTAAACTTTGCGCTACCGCGCGATAGCTACGCGCCGGTTTGCGGTGTGCACGATTGGCACTGGTCGAAACCAAGGCCGAGCCGGCACGCAGGCACAAGCTGCGTGCCAATGGATGCGCCGTCACGCGCACCGCGATGCTGTCGTGATGCCCGCGTAGCCACCGCGGTGTTCGTGGCCTCGCCGGTAGCAACCAGGTGTAAGGGCCTGGCCAAGTTGCCAGCACCTGTTCAGTCAACGTCGCGACATACGGTTTGAGCTGCGCGGTGTTCGCCGCAATCAAGATTAACCCCTTGTGCCGCGGACGTCCCTTGATGCGCAATAACCGCTGTACCGCACGCGCATTGCGCGGCAAACATCCGAGACCGTAAACCGCCTCGGTCGGATAGGCAATGACCCCACCGCGACGTAGTACTGCGATCGCCCGCGCGGGTATCGCCGCCGGCAGCATCACGCGCGTTCGCGCGCGATTGCGCGAAAACCGATATCGCGGCGATATTGTGCGCCGGGCCAGGTGATGTTCTGCGCCGTCGCGTAGGCCCGTTGCTGCGCGGCATAAACCGTATCGCCTAAAGCGGTTACGCAGAGCACACGTCCGCCGTCGGTGATTAATTCGCCGTTACGCAGTTGGGCGCCAGCGACAAAGACCTTGGTATCGGCGGTTTCGGGCACGATGCCGGCGATGACATCACCCTTGGGATAAGTACCGGGATAACCGCGCGCCGCCATCACCACGCCAAGCGCCGCACGCGGATCCCATTGTGCCTGCACTCGATCGAGACCGCCGTTCAGCGCTGCCTCGACTAAATCGATTAAATCGCTGCGTAGCCGCAACATGATCGGTTGGGTCTCCGGATCGCCAAAGCGACAATTAAACTCCAACACATTCGGCACACCGGCGGCATTAATCATCACACCGGCATAGAGGAAGCCGGTGTACGGAATGCCGTCGTCGCGCATACCGCGCACCGTCGGCTCCATCACCTCGCGCATGATGCGGGTATGGATTTCCGGCGTCACCACCGGTGCCGGCGAATATGCACCCATGCCGCCGGTGTTTGGCCCGGCATCTTGATCGAGCAGGCGTTTGTGATCTTGCGATGTCGCCAGCGGTAGGATGTGTTCGCCGTCGACCATGGCGATAAAACTCGCCTCCTCGCCTTGCAGAAACTCTTCCACCACGACGCGCGCGCCGGCGGCACCGAAGGCATTGCCGGACAACATATCGCGTAAGGTCGCTTCGGCTTGGGCGACATCGTCGACGATCACAACACCCTTACCCGCGGCAAGCCCATCGGCCTTGATCACGAGTGGAAAGGGATGCGTCGCGACATAGGCGCGCGCCGCCGCGAGCTCGGTGAAGCTGCGATAACGCGCCGTGGGGATATTTTTGCGCGCGAGAAACTCTTTGGCGAACGCCTTCGAGCCCTCAAGTTGTGCCGCGGCACGCGTCGGCCCATAGCAGCGCAGATTATCCGCACGGAATGCATCGACCACGCCAAGCACCAGCGGCACCTCCGGTCCGACGATTGTGAGATCGATACGTCGCGCGCGCGCGAATTTTAGCAAACCGGCGATATCGTCAACCGCGATATCGACGTTTTGCGTCTTGGTTTCGCGTGCGGTGCCGCCGTTACCGGGTGCGACGAATACCTGCTGCACTCGCGGCGAATGCGCGCACTTCCACGCCAATGCGTGTTCGCGACCGCCGCTGCCGATGATGAGAACATTCATAGTTCGCGCCTAGTGGCGGAAGTGACGCATGCCGGTGAACACCATAGCGATGCCGTGTTCGTTGGCGGCGTCGACTACCTCTTGATCGCGCATGGACCCACCGGGCTGAATGACCGCGGTCACGCCGACTTCCGCGGCTTGATCCAAACCGTCGCGAAACGGGAAGAATGCATCCGAGGCCATAACCGAACCGCCGACCTCGAGGCCGGCATCGGTCGCCTTGATTGCGGCAATGCGCGCGCTATAGACGCGGCTCATTTGCCCGGCGCCGACACCGATGGTGCGGCCTTCTTTGCAATAGACGATGGCGTTCGATTTGACGAATTTCACCACCTTCCAGGCGAATAACAGATCGTGCAACTCGCGCGGGCTCGGTTTGCGTTGTGTGACCAACTTCAAATCCTCGGCGCGCACCGCACCGTAGTCGCTTTCTTGCACCAATAAGCCACCGGTGACGCGCTTGAAGTCCCAGGTATGCGGACGTTGCTCGCCCCAAGTTCCGGTTTCGAGCACACGAATATTTTGCTTCGCGCCTAAGATCTCGCGCGCGGCGTCACTGACCTGCGGCGCGATAATCACCTCGACGAATTGGCGATCGACAATTGCCTTCGCGGTCTCGCCGTCGAGCGTGCGATTAAATGCGATAATGCCACCGAACGCTGAGGTTGGATCGGTGATATAGGCGTGATGA
>CAZCAK010000059.1:0-8112 GCA_964496605.1 uncultured Acidiferrobacteraceae bacterium
CACTTTACGCACGAGTCCAAGAACACTTGCAAGGCGCGCGATTCGCTAACGAGATTGCCTAATTTTTTGACGGCAACGTCTTGCCAGTTGTAGACGAGTTCACCGGAAAATCCGAGTGGCGTTTGATCCTCCGGCTTCGCGACGAAGGGTTTGCTATGCACCATCGTATCCGCACGCAACAGCGGAATGATGGGGTACTCGCGTAGCGCGGGGGTTTCGAAGTTGGCCATGATTATCCTGCTTGCTCGGCGACGGGTCGGGCAGCGCCCGCGACGGCGGCGCTCGCTGCTGTCTTAGGCTTGGCGGTCCAGCCGGCGGTATGACGCCGTTCGCGCGGATTATCGACTTGATTGCGCGTCGGGCTGAAGAACACACCCGGTGCGTGTAATAGTTTGCTAACCGGGAACACGATCATCAGCGTCGCTACTAGCGTTAAATGAATCAACAGGACTGGATCCGCAGGCAGTGGCTGCACTTGGAAATGCATGAGCCCTAAGAAAAACGCCTTCACTTGCACGATATCGGTATGCGCCAGAAACTTCATCGCGAGTCCGCTCGATGCGATCGCGAACAATAACGCCAGCATCAAATGATCCGAAGGGCTGGTGATATAGCGTACGCGATCGACCAAGATGCGCCGCGCCCAGAGGCCGCCGAGACCGACCAGCATGGCAAAGCCGGCGTACATACCGAAGGGTTGAATCAATGCCACGACGGTCCATACCGGTTCGGTGAAGTAGCGCAGGTGGCGCAGCAACACCAGGAGGAGGGCGAAGTGGAAAATCCAGCCGAAGATCCAAATCCACTTATTGGCTTTGAATAGGCTTTCGAATACGGTGACTTCACGTACCATGCGCGCCACTACGCCGAGGCGTGTGGTCGGGGCCGGTGTCGTCGGGATCTTGAGCGGTGCTGGAGTGCGCGCGTAGATCCAAATTTTACGGGCGACGCCGACGACGAGGATTGCCGTCGCGACGTAAAACAGCACTGCGTAAATTACGGTAATCGCAGACATGGACTCATGCGCCTTCTAATAATAATGCCGTCGTTAACACACTACGGCTCCACCCTCAGCCGCGATCACTTCACTGACCTTTTCGTCGCATCGCAACTGCCGTCGGGGGTACATCACGGGCGCGGATCACCGCGCCCGTAGCGCTATGGTTAGCGTTAGACGCAGCCCGTCGGCTTCGGCAGGCCGGCGTATTTACACGCCTGCTTCGCCGGACCGTAGGGAAAGAGCTCGTACAAATATTTGCTATTGCCCTTATCCGGGCCGAGCTTTTTGCCGATCGCCTTGGTCAATACGCGAACCGCCGGGGCGATTTGATACTCGTCGTAGTACTCGCGCAGGAAGTTGATCACTTCCCAGTGATTGGTATCCAAGGCGGTGTTGTCCACCTTAGCCATTTCCGCAGCGACTGCTTCATTCCAGTCGTTGCGATTGGCGAGATAACCTTCCTCGTCGGTTTCGATGGTTTGTCCGTTGACTACTATTGGCATGGGAGTATCTCCTCGTCGATAAATGTAAGCGAACGGTCAGAGCCAAGACTGTACGCTGTTGTGCTGCACCGTCAGGTCGACGAAGCCAGCGTAATCCACAATCTTGATGCCGTTCACAACTTTGTCTTGGGCCATACCGCGTGCATCGAGATCCGGACCCAGGACGTAGATCGTTAATTTCTTTAACGCATCGGTCATTTTCTTTTCGACCGGTGTATTGCGTAAGGCGCCGTATACGCCGTCCTCGATCAATAGCACCGCGCTGCCTTCACAGGCATGAGCGAGACAACTCTCGAGTGTGCGCGTTTCGAACGGCGACTTATTCAACATATGCAGCATGGACATGGTGCCTACCTTCTTAAAACGACAACACGACGTCTTGTGATTCCATGAGTTTGCTCAATTCCGCGCGTGACATCACCTGCACCGGCACAATGAGGTCGTCCTCGGTGAGGCCGCGAGTGTCGAGCGATTCCTGCTCAACGTAAAGCTTTTCGATGTCATAGCCTTCGAGCGCACGATAAGTCGGCGAGTGATTCTTGATGCCGATACCCTGCGTCTTCTGGCCTTTTGCCAGCTGATAAACACCGTCGTCAAAGAAGGCGAGGCTCACGTCTTGATCGAATGCGGCGCTGATCAATACGACCTCGAGCGATTCCAAGGCGTAAATCGTGCCGTAAGGCGATTTACGATTGACGAACATGAACTTCTTAATTTTTCCCGGTGTCGCTTCGTCTTCTTCCATGGTCGGATCTACATCGACTACTTCAGCCATTCGTCCTCCTCAATCTCCGAACACGACGAGGCGATCGGCCTGAATGCCGGATTCGACCAACTGGCCCAAGCCGGAAATACGGAAGCCTTCCTCGAGATTTTCGTCTTTAATGCCACGGCGCAGGGCGGCGGCGACGCAGACCACAAGATCGACCTTGTGGTCTTTTGCCAGCTGCGACCAGCGCTTCGGAATATGGCGATCGTCCTGCGGCGGCTCGGCCAGGCTGGTGCTGTTGTTCACGCCGTCGTGATAGAAGAACACGCGTGACACCTTGTGGCCTTTGTCGATTGCCGCCTTGGCGAAGTTATACGCCGTATCCGATGCTTGATGTGTGTACGGACCTTCGTTTATCAAAATACCGAACTTCATGCGCGCCTCAGAAGCGGATGTGCGTCGAGGCGTTCAAGCTGTTACGGGCGCCGCGCCAGTTGTCGATATGGAACTTCGTGAACGGCAGACCGGTGAGCTCGAAGAAACGCGGCCAACCGATGCGTTCGACCCAGTCACCGACGCGTTCCCAATCCTTCGCATCTTTCTTATAGGCCGCGAGGATCTTCTTCACGATGGCATTCGCTTCCGGCCAACGCGGCGGATTATTCGGAATACCGGCGGCAACGAGCTTATGGAACATCGGCTTGCTGCGCGCGTTGGAATTTTTACCGCCAACCCAAATCGCCAGCTTCGAATGCGTCGGGTCGTTGATTTGCATCGGCGGGCAGGGCGGATAGCACGCGCCGCAGCAGATACATTTCTTCTCGTCGACTTCGAGTGAGGGTTTGCCGTTGACCATCGCCGGGCGAATCGCCGCTACCGGGCAACGCGCCACGACCGAGGGACGCTCGCAGACGTTCGCCACGAGATCGTGATTGATCTTCGGCGGCTTGGTGTGCTGCACATTGATCGCGATGTCACCTTGGCCGCCGCAGTTAATTTGGCAGCAGCTGGTGGTGATGTGTACGCGATTCGGCATGTCTTCTTTGATGAACTCGTCGTACAGATCGTCCATCATCGCCTTGACCACGCCGGAGGCGTCGGTGCCAGGGATGTCGCAATGCAACCAACCTTGCGTATGCGAGATCATGGTCACGGAGTTGCCGGTGCCACCGACCGGGTAGCCGGCGTCGTTTAACGCCTTGATTAGCGGCTCGACCTTGTCCGCACGGGAGACCGCGATCTCCATGTTCGAACGGATCGTGAAGCGCACATACCCTTCGCCGTATTTGTCGATGATGTCGCACAGCAGATTGATTTCGTAACCGCCGAGTTGACGTTGCGTGCCGACGCGCACGGTCCACAGTTCGTCGCCGGAATGCGCCACGTGGCGCAATACGCCCGGACGCGGACGGTCGTGATATTTCCAATTGCCGTAGTTCTTGATCATGAGCGGGTGCATGTACTGGAATGCATCCGGGCAGCCGCTTTCGATCGGTTGGCGCATTTTTACCGCTGCTTCAGCCATCTCAAACCTCCAAAAAAATTCGATGCTTTGATCGTGTTCAATGAACGGGCTTAGCCCGCGGCCTTACGTTCGTTCCACTTCTCGGCTTCTTGATCCCACTCGTCCATGCGCACATAAGAGCTGGTGCGCGGATGCGTGATCATATGCGGGTCGACTTCGAGGCCGACGCCTTCGAGGAAGTTGACCAAACCGATACGCTCGATCATTTCGCCGCAGCGCTCGTGTTCCAAGCCATTTTCTGCCCAGAAGTCGATAACGGTGGCCGCCATGTCTTTGAGCTTCTCGTAGTCTTCGTCGGTCTCGAGCTTCATGAACGGCACAATGACGGTGCCCATGGTGTCGCCGATCTTGAGGGTACGCTTACCGCCGATCAGGATGCTTACGCCCTTATCGTCGCCCGGTGAGAGCGCCTTGGTCATGACGTTGATGCAGTGCATGCAGCGCACGCAGTTGCGATTGTCGATGCTCAGGGTGTCGTCGTCGTTCAGCGAGACGGCATTGGTCGGGCAGCGGCTGACGACGTTGTCGATAACGTACTTGCGGCCGCCGCGTTCCGCCATAAATTTTTTCACTTCCACTTGATCGATCTTGATGTCATCGCGCCAGGTGCCGATGACGGCGAAGTCGGCGCGCTGAATCGAGTTCATACAGTCGTTCGGGCAGCCCGAAACCTTAAACTTGAACTTGTACGGCAGGGCCGGGCGATGCACGTCGTCGGTGAAGTTATTTACCAGCGTGCGATGAATCTTTTGCTCGTTGGCGTTCGATTGCTCGCAACGTGCGGCGCCGACGCAGGACATGGCGGTGCGCACGCAAGGACCGGCGCCGCCGAGGTCGAAACCGTATTCGTTAATTTCGTCGAAGAAGTGCTGGGTATTTTCCGTGGTTGAACCGATGAACATGATGTTGCCGGTTTGGCCGTGGAAGGCGATCAGGCCCGAACCCCATTTGTTCCAGGAATCGGACAATTGACGCAGCATTTTGGTGGTGTAGTGATTGCCGGCGGGGGGTTGCACGCGCAGCGTGTGGAATTCTTTTGACTCGGGGAACATTTTGCCGACTTCGGAGAAGCGCGGAATGATGCCGCCGCCGTAACCGAATACTGAAACCGTACCGCCTTTCCAATAACCGGTGCGGGTTTTATACGAATGTTCCAGCTGACCAAGTAGGTCAACCATCATGTTGTTGTCGTGCGCCAGGCGCTTTAAGCCGGTGACGAAGCTCGGCCACGGACCGCTCTCGAGCTGATCGAGCATCGGGGTCGCATGGAATGGCTTGGTGGATTTCTTTTCTTTGGGGATATACGTCGCGTGTTTTTCGGGGTTCTTGGGTTTGGAGTCTTGCGTAGCCATGGATTCTCTCCTATGCGATATCGGGATTAGAAGCGCGCTTGCCCGACAAATACCGTTGTCAGCGCGTGGGACATTGTTCGTTGCGATGTATGCATATGCATCTCTATTACTTCTTCGCCGTTCTTAACAAAACTGCTTCGTACTCTGCGCCGCGGAACGACGCCAGTGTATTCCACTGATCGTGTACACACTGCGCTCGTCCGATCGCCCTCACCGCGCGATTTATTTATTGTTACACTGCTTATCGTTTCGCGGGCGCTCACATAGCAACGCGCTTTCCACGATAAACGCTCTTACGATAACTGACGACCGCTCTGCGAAAATCCGACTGTCGATTCGTGAATCGATCGCCGAATAAATCGGACGATGTGCCCTCGAAAACAGACCGCAAAGCCGCTAGAGCCTGCCGAAACTCCGCTAGTGTAGGACCCGTGATCAACCCAAAAAATGCTCATAAGGGGATAGAGTTGCGGCGCTTTTCATATCCCCAAAGGGATATAGGCTCGACGTGGTTAAAGCGGCTTTAGTGCCGCTTTGCCGTAGCCCATCGTAAGGCCTGTCATGAACGCACGCGCCGCGGCGCCCACGCGCGAAAGCCCTTTTTCCCTGGAAAACTCCCGTGCCTATGCCCAATGGCGCGAGCGTAAACTTGCATCGTATCCGGCACAAGTGGATGCGCTTATTGTCGCAGTGCGCGACCCACGAGCGCCGACGGCGGCCGAATTGGATCAATTAAAGGCGGTCTGTGGTCGCGCGAATATGGCGATTTACCGCAGTGCGCTTGGGACTTTGGCCGATAAGGCGATCGTATCGAATCTCGGGCGTAGGCTCGGGTTGCAGCGGTTGACGACGAATTTATTAGCCGATGAGGATGGCATTAGTACGCTGCAAGACGCGCCGGAAAAATCGCAGCGTGGTTATATTCCCTATTCGAATAAGCGTCTGCTGTGGCATACCGACGGCTACTACAATACCGCCGCGCAGGCGATTCGGGCGTTTATCTTGCACTGCGTATCGCCCGCGGCAGCCGGCGGTGATAATGCCCTGATCGATCCCGAGCTCATCTATATTGAATTACGCGATCGCAACCCCGATTACATCCGCGCGCTCATGGCGCCGGACGCCATGACCATTCCGGAAAATGCCGAGGCGGCGGCGGCGGCGCGCGCCGCCGCGGTCGGTCCGGTGTTTAGCGTCGGCGCGGACGGCAACTTGCATATGCGTTATACCGCGCGCACCCGCAGCATCGTCTGGAAAGACGATGCGGACACGACCGCCGCGGCGCAGTTTTTAAGTGAATGCTTAAACGACGGTGCGCCGTATGTCTTGCGCTACCGCCTCGCCGCGGGTGAGGGCATCGTGTGCAATAACGTGTTGCATAACCGTAGCGCGTTCAACGATGATGCGAGCGCGGCGCAGCACCGTTTACTCTATCGTGCGCGGTATTACGATCGCATTGCCGATACCAATACCGCGTTCCTGTAACGCCTTTAACGAGCACCACGACCATGAAACATATTCCGATTAAATTTCTCGACGAACGTGTGCCCTTGGGCAATACCGACAACGCCGAAGATGCCAAGGAATCGACGCAACAGATCGAACGCGTCGTCGCCGATACGCGCGCGGAGTTGTTGCGCGTCGGTGGCACCGACCCGCAGCAACGCGCCGGTTTACTATTGCAGCTCGGCCGCGCGTTAATTCGCCTTGAGCAAATGGAAGAGGCCTGGCGCAGCGGTCGCGAGGCGTTCGATCTTTATAGCGCGGCGGAACAATGGGAAGGCGCGGTTCAGGCCTGCGATATTATGTTTCTTTCAGGTCAGGAGTCATCGCTCGCGGCCCTGGGACAGGGCCTCTGGTTGGCGGTGACCTTTCCCGTGAATCCGGAATTAACCGTGGCGCTGCTGCAGCACGTGGTCGATGAGACGCCGCCGGATTCCGATGGCGCCGCGGTCGCCGCCGTCACCGCGCACTATATCGTCGATTTACGTGCGCAAGGCACGCAACGCGACGATCTCGTATTTTACACCGGTCAAATGTTAACCACGGTGGCGCGGCGCCATAGCGGCGTCGAAGGTCAGGAACAGTTCGACGTTTGGTTCAAGCGTTTGGAGCTGCACGACCCGGCCTTGTTTTTACCGCGCCTGCGCAATGTCATCGATGTGTTGGTACAAGATGAGTGGTGGATCGATCGCGATCGAATCCGCGACACCGTGCCGGCATAGTCATGTACTGGGAAGAGGACAAGCCGCAGGAGCAATTTGTAGTACCGGACCACGTGGTCGATGTCGTTTATGACATCGACTGCCGCAGTTTGCCAGTCGATCATGCCTATGCTTTGTTTACCGCGCTGCGGTCGGTGCTGCCGTGGCTCGTGAATGAACCGGCTGCCGGTATCCATCCGATTCATGTCGCCGATTCCGGTAACGGTTGGATGCGACCGGAAAACCCGACCGATCTTTTGCATCTGTCGCGCCGTACGAAACTGATGCTGCGCTTACCCAAGGCACGCATCGCCGATGCGCGCGCGCTGATCGGGACGACACTGGACATCGCCGACAATGCGTTGAAAATTGTCGGCGCCGCCACGCGGCCCTTGACTGCGATCAATACGATTTTTTCGCGCTATGTCGCCTTCGAGGGTTTCGATTCGGACGACGAGATGGAGTTTTTGAACCACACCGCGCAACGCCTGCGCGAACTGGGTGTGACGCCGCAGAAAATGCTCTGCGGCCGGCTGGCGCGCATCGCCACGCCGGGTGGGGTGGTTCGGGCGCGCAGCCTAATGCTGGCGAACTTGACCTTAGCCGAATCGATGCAATTACAATTGCACGGGCTCGGGTCGGGACGACAGTTGGGCTGCGGGTTATTTATTGGACACAAGGATATTAACGAGATTAAACAAAAGAGCGGTTAATTCCTTGTGGGTTTTCACAACTACAACTAGCGGAGACAGTACTATGGCGTATCAAATCAACGGTAAGACACTAGAAGCGACGGCGACCGGCTACCTCGTCAATCAA
>CAZCAK010000060.1:0-8110 GCA_964496605.1 uncultured Acidiferrobacteraceae bacterium
CCTTAAGTCAACATGAGGCGCTGCTGGCGCAAGCGCGCGAAGACGCGATGCGCAACGAGCGCATCGTTTCGCTGGCGACCTTGGCCGCTGGTGCGGCGCACGAACTCGGCACTCCCCTGTCCACCATGGCGATTGTGGTCAACGAGTTGCGCGCCGACGCCGCCCCCGGCCTCGGCGAACGCCTGGAGATCTTGCGTGAACAGATTCAACGCTGTAAGCGCACGCTAGGCACGCTTGCGACCGCGGCCGGTGCGGCGAAGGCGCAAGGCGGTCGCGCCTTGGCGCTCGACGTTTATATCGAGGAATTACTGCAACAGTGGCGCCGACTTCACTTGGATCTTCAAGTGCGCACCCAGTGGAACGGCACGCGACCGGCGCCGACTATTCTCGCGGACGAGACCCTGAGCCAGGCGTTCACCATCGTCCTGAATAACGCCGCCGATGTATCGCCGAACGATATTGAAGTCTTGGGTCGCTGGGACGAACAAACGCTAGAATTCGAAGTGTGCGATCGGGGGCCCGGTATCGCCCCGCAAGTTGCGGCCATGCTCGGTCGTACACCCTACTCGACCAAGGGCGACGAGCACGGTTTGGGCGTCGGCTTAGTATTGGCGCATACCACCATTCAACGCCTTGGGGGCGAAGTTCAGGTGCATAATCGCGACGGCGGCGGTTGCCGCACTCATATTCGCTTACCGCTCGCACCCTTACGCGCATGACCAACGAACGGTCCTTATTATTAGTCGACGACGATCCGACATTTACCGCGGTCTTGGCACGGGCGCTCGAGCGACGCGGGTTTCGCATCTACATCGCGCACGATGCGGCGCGCGCCAGCGCGCTCTTGGCATCTCTAATACCCGATTACGCGATCGTCGACCTCAAGCTGCCGGGGCCGTCGGGGCTGACCCTCATTACCGCGCTGAAAGAGAAAAACCCGGCGATGTCGATCGTCGTGCTTACCGGCTACGCGAGCATCGCGACTGCGGTCGAGGCGATTAAATTAGGCGCGACGCATTATCTCGCGAAGCCGGCCGACGCCGACGAGATCGTCGCCGCATTTCACCAGGATGCGAATACCGCGGTCGCACCGCCGGCACAACCGCTATCGGTCGATCGCATGGAATGGGAATACATCAATAAGGTCTTGAGTGAATGCGGGCGCAATATCTCCGAGGCGGCGCGGCGCCTCGGTATGCATCGACGCACGTTACAACGCAAGCTTGCCAAGCGGCCAGTGTCGCGTTAATCCAGCCGCCCTAATTAAGCGCGGGCGCGCTGTCCGCTTTGCATGGTTTCAGCGATGGTGGAGTACAACTCGGTCCAGGCGGCGCGTGTCGCCGGCGTAAAGTCCGCACCTAAGCCCTGCTCCAAGGCGTCGAGCAGTGCGCGCGCCACCGTATCGTAATCCTGCGCGCGCACGCCGTAATGTATGTGGCGCCGGCCGAGTTCGCGCGTCGCGGAAACAATAGCGCTCAGATCGTCGACGTGATCGACCGCGAGCGCAATCATATCCATGAGCTTACGTCGTTGTTCGACGGCGTCGTTATGAAACAGGCGTTTGAGTTGCGGATCGAGTTGAAACAGGCGCGCGTAAAATAGACTGGCAGCGGTATCGGCGATCGGTGCGACTTTCGAGAAGCTGTGCTTGATGAGCTGCTTTTGATTTTCGGTCATCGTTCCTCCGTGAATGCGGGCCGTAGCGCCTTTATGACACGGAGTAAA
Source organism: uncultured Acidiferrobacteraceae bacterium (assembly GCA_964496605.1). GTDB lineage: Bacteria > Pseudomonadota > Gammaproteobacteria > Acidiferrobacterales > CAZCAK01 > CAZCAK01. Next base: position 1,726 of record CAZCAK010000060.1, read on the forward strand.
ACGGCTGTAAAGCGGCGGCCTCGTTTTTAGCGTAAGGGGCTCAGGTCGCCGGGGATCGCTAAGGTGTTGCGCAGATCCTGCCACCAGCGCGCATCTTCATCCCAGGGCTCGCGCGCGGCGCTCCAGATCACGACGCCGTCGGCGTAACGTTGTACCAGCGCCAATTGTTCGCGCCAAAAGGCGCTATCGATTTCCTTGCCAGATAATTCGCTACTCGGATGGTATTGCGGCGATAAGAATGCGTAGACCGGCTTACCGTAACGCCGCGCCTCGATCAGATTGGTCCGGGCATAAATCGCCCAAGTCGCCGGATTGTCATAATAGGTGTAAAGCACGGGAAAAATGGCATCGACCGAGGCTGCCAAGGGTGCCAACCGGGCGTTTTGCAGGCGCCATGCCGTGATGCGTCGCGTATCGTTCAACACCGGCGACCAGTAATCGTGCCCCGGCAGCAATCCATAAAATCCCATTTGAGTATGCGGCCATAGTGCCTTAAGACGTTCGGCCACGCCGCTTAAGCGCCGCAGAGAAATTTCGGTGTCGTTGCCGCTCAAAGGCCAACGTTCGATATCGAGGCACAGTAAGGCGGGCGCGCTGTTCTCGACGGTGTAGTGTGCAATCGCCGCATCGATGCCGTCATCGTTACGTGCACCACCAAGTACGCTTGACTCGTATGCCATCGATAGCGGCTGCGCGCCGTAACGTGTGAAATCGGGTTGATCACGATAGCTTAAGGCGACATACCATTGAAACGGTTGATCGGCGAAGGCCGCTGCCGAGGTACCGAACATCAGCGCGGCGATTAACACCGTACCGGTACCGCGGCCGATCGTCGCCGGAAGTGCATTGCGCGCCATCGCCTAAGCCTATATCGCGTTGTGCTACACGTTCGCAGCTTGGTCGACAGTGCCGACCGCCGGTAATAACCGTCGGACGGGCAATAGACGCAAAAAACGCACCGGCCGCAAATACGCGGCCGTCATTCCTTGCAGCACGTCCGAAGGCCCAAGCCACTGCCGTTTCCACCTGTGTAAGATTCCATCCCCATTTCAGCCCTACGCAACTGGCTAGCGTTATGCACGACAATCACGAAGTTGTGAGATCCGGATTCATAATCTAACGCTGTAAGCGCTATTGCGGTTATGGCCGTGCGCTCGTATAAAGAAAACACACGTATTGCTCAAAAGGAGAAAAAATCATGCGTCATCTGTTTGTGGTTGCGTGTTTGTCTTTGACGGCAGGCATGGTGTCGGCCTCTGATGAAGCGAAGAATATCCACGGCGGTACCCTAGAGAGCCGCGTTAATGCCTTGGCCTCTATCCAACCCGGCCTCGGGGGTGTGATGCACGAAATCGGTTACCGCTTTTCCAGCATGTATTGGGCAGCGAACGGCGGCAACTGGGGTTTGGCGCAATATCAGCTCAAGGAGCTGCTCGAGGCACAGGAGGTTGCGGAGATCACGCGCCCGAACCGCGCGCCGATGCTGAAAGCATTCGAGAACGGCTATCTGGTTCCCTTGTCCAAGACTATCGAGAAAAAGGATCTGGCGCAGTTCAAGCAGAGCTTCACTTCCGCCGCGAATGGATGCAACGGCTGCCACACCGCGCTCGGTTACGGATTCATTCGTTACCGTCTGCCTACGCAAAACAGGCACGAGGTTCTCGATTTCAATCTGAAGACGGAACCGAAGTACGACGAATCGCAGGAAAAGAGGTAGTCATCGGCGGTTCCGATTCAAAACTCTATAGCGACGTTAAATTTTGTTGTTCGCTGCGGTTTGCGTGGCGGTGGGTCTCGGGCCGCGGCAAACCGTGTATAGTGCCGCCGTACCCGATTCGGATTCCTCTGTGTCTTCCCTAGCCTTATTCGCCACCACCGCCAAGGCGATGGAACCCCTGCTCCATACCGAACTCACCGAGCTTGGCGCCGCAGCGGTGAAATCGACGCGCGCCGGCGTGCGCTTCGAGGGCGACTTACGACTGGCCTATCGGGTCTGTTTATGGTCGCGCTTGGCAAGCCGCGTCCTATTGCGCATTGCGCAATTCAACGCCGACACGGTGGAAGCGCTTTATAGCGGCGTGCACGCGATCGACTGGAGCGAGCATTTAACACCGGCGCAGACCTTCGCGGTCGACTTCACCGCGGTTCAATCGAACTTCACCCATGCCCAATATGCCGCGCTGAAGGCGAAAGACGCCATTGTCGACCGCCTGCGCGAACAATTCGGCAGCCGCCCTTCGGTCGACGTCGAGCATCCGGACGTGCGCATCAATATCCATGCGCAGCGCGGCGAGCTGTCGGTCTACATCGATCTCTCCGGCGATAGCCTACATCGACGCGGCTATCGCGCCGAAGGCGTGCTCGCACCTTTGAAGGAAAATCTCGCCGCGGCAATCTTAATGCGCGCCGACTGGCCGCAACGTGCGCGCAACGGCGACGCCTTGGTCGATCCGATGTGCGGCTCGGGTACGCTTGTGATCGAGGCGGCGCTCATGGCGGCCGATATCGCGCCGGGACTCGCGCGCAAATATTACGGCTTCTTCGGTTGGCGCGGACACGATGCCGCCTTATGGCAAGATCTACGCGCAGAGGCGCTCACGCGGCGCGAGACGGGATTGAATAATCTACCGCCGATTCGCGGCTACGATGTCGATGCCGCGGCGATTCGCGCGGCACTGGCGAATATCGAACGCGCTAACCTGCGCGGTCATGTACATGTCGAGCGACGCGATCTCGCAACATGTCCGCCACCGCTGCACACCACCCGCGGACTGGTAGTGGTCAACCCGCCCTACGGTCAACGCCTGGGAGCGAAATCAGAACTCGCAACGCTGTACGGGCAACTCGGTACGCATATTAAGGAGTGCTATACCGGCTGGCGTGCGGCGGTCTTCATCGCCGACGTGGAACTGGGAAAGGCCTTAGGCATACATGCGACCCGCATGCATCGACTCTACAACGGCGCACTCGAATGTACGCTATTGCACTTCGACATCGAAACCGCGGCGTTTTATACCGAACATCGCAGCGCCCGCGCGGTACAGCGCGCACAAGAACTCGCACAATCGCCGGGCAGCGCGATGTTTGCGAATCGTCTACGCAAAAACCTGAAAGCACTCAAGACGTGGATACGCGATACCGGAATCGATTGTTATCGCGTTTACGACGCCGATATGCCGGAATATGCGGTCGCTATCGATTTATATCACGGCGATCGACGTTATGTGCACGTACAAGAATACGAGGCACCGCGTACCGTCGACGAAGACAAGGCGCGGACGCGCCTGCGCGAGATTCTCGCGGCGCTACCGGCTGTACTCGAGGTGACACCGGACCAAATATTTTTAAAAACCCGCCGGCGCCAACGCGGTGGCGGCCAATATGAGAAGCTTGGCACGCAAGGCGCCTTCATCGAAGTACGTGAATCGCCGGCGCGCTTTCTGGTGAACTTAAGCGATTACCTCGATACCGGTTTATTTCTCGATCATCGCGCGACGCGCGCCTGGATCGGTGCGCACGCCAAGGGCGCGCGCTTCTTAAATTTATTTTGCTACACCGCCACTGCGACGGTGCATGCAGTTCTCGGCGGCGCAACCCGCAGCACCAGCGTCGACTTATCGAAGACTTATCTCGAGTGGGCGCGACGCAATTTTGAACTAAACGGTATCGCCGGTGGCGCACACGAGCTGATCCATGCCGACGTGCGCGCTTGGCTGGAGCAGGCGCCGGCGCGCGAATACGATTTAATTTTTCTCGACCCACCGACATTCTCGAGCTCAAAGCGCATGGATGGCACGCTCGATATTCAGCGCGATCACGTGCCCTTGATCCGTGCCGCCTTGCGTCTGTTGCGCGCCGATGGCCAACTCGTGTTTTCGACCAATCACCAACGCTTCAAATTCGATGCCGCGGCATTGACCGATTTGGCGATCGCTGACATGAGTGCCGAGACCATTCCGCGCGACTTCGCGCGTAATCCCCATATCCATCGTTGCTGGATTGTCCGCCCACGCTAATGGTTCGCTGCCCCTCACTTATCGCTTGCGCTAAGACCAAAGACCGCGCAAGCGCCCTAGTGGGACGCGTACAATAGCTGCCATGAGACGGTTTTCGATTGCGATCCTGCTGTGGTTCGTGGCAAGCACGCTACCGACGTTCGGGGCCGGCGGCAGTGAACTCGAATTTATCGACCGACTCACGCAGCAGCGCCAAGCTGTAGTGGAAATGGCGGCATTGGTCCGACAGGTCAGCGAAAACGAAGAGATTAAAGTGAAGGCCGCGGAATTTGCCCGCGTCGCGACGCGCGAAATCGCGCGTCTACAGTATTTTCGCACCCAGTGGTACGGCGACCGGGCGCAGCCGGGCGATGAGCCGGTGCCGCCGCCGGTCGAGATCGCGCCGGCGCTGGCGACCTTGCGCCAGGCGCCGAATGAGGCGTTCGATCGTACTTATATCGAGCAGATGTTGGCGCACGATCGCGCCGGGATCGCACTCGCGCGCAAGGCGGAACGCAACGCGCAACATGCCGATATGCGCGCGCTGGCAACGCAAATCATTACGCAACAACACCGTGAAATCGAGCGGTTGCGGCGGTTTAAGACGCCGTAAGTAGTGGTAACAACCGCTGCGGTAAGCATCGTACCGTCACATGCCGCCAGGGCTTTGCACGATTACGCCAATGGCGTCGCCATCGTTATAATCGACGCCATGTCCGCCATCATCTCCATCGCACAACTCACCAAAACATATGGCTCCGGATTGCAGGCGCTGAAAGGCGTCGATCTTGAAATTCGCCGTGGCGAAATCTTTGCCCTGCTCGGCCCCAATGGCGCCGGCAAAACCACATTAATCAGCATCGTCTGCGGCCTCGTGACGTCCTCGAGCGGACAAGTCACGGTCGATGGGCACGACATCGTGCACGATTATCGCGCCGCGCGCGCCAAGATCGGCTTGGTACCGCAAGAACTACACACCGATATGTTCGTCACCGTCTGGGCGACCATGCGCTTTAGCCGCGGCGTATTCGGGCGACCACACGACGCGGCACATCTCGAGCGGGTGCTGCGCGATCTTTCGCTATGGGATAAACGCAACGATCGCATCATGACGTTGTCTGGCGGCATGAAACGACGTGTGCTGATCGCCAAGGCCTTGGCGCACGAACCCGATATTCTATTTCTCGATGAACCGACGGCCGGTGTCGACGTCGCCTTGCGACGCGATATGTGGACCTTGGTGCGACGACTGCGCGACCGCGGCGTCACCATCATTCTCACGACCCATTACATCGATGAGGCGGAGGAAATGGCCGACCGTATCGGCGTTATTAATAAAGGCGAATTGATCGTGGTCGAGGAAAAGGCCGCGCTCATGAAAAAACTGGGCAAGAAGCAATTGACGTTGCATCTGGTCGCGCCTTTGGCGTCGATACCGCCAGCGTTACAAGACTGGCACTTGAGTTTAAGTGCCGACGGCACGGAACTGGAGTACAGCTTCGATGCCAGCGAAGAAATTACCGGAACGCCAGCACTATTGCGCCGCCTCGGCGAACTCGGTATCGCATTCCGCGACTTACACACGCGCCAAAGCTCGCTCGAAGATATCTTTGTTAATTTGGTCGGTGAACGCACATGAGCGCGCCGCCCTCTATGCCGCACTTCAATCGCCACGCGGTGCTGGCCATTTATCGCTTCGAAATGGCACGCGCACGTCGCACGCTATGGCAAAGCCTGGTAACACCGGTCATCACGACATCGCTCTATTTTATTGTGTTCGGCGCCGCCATCGGTTCACGCATCAGCGAAGCCGGCGGCGTCCCCTATGGTGCCTTCATCGTTCCCGGTTTAGTGATGTTGTCGCTGTTTACCGAAAGTCTGTCGAATGCCTCGTTCGGCATTTATTTGCCGCGCTTTACCGGAACGATTTACGAGGTCTTGTCGGCACCGATTTCCGCGTTCGAGATCGTACTCGCCTACGTCGGTGCCGCCACGACGAAATCGATCATTCTCGGCGCAATCATCCTCGCCACGGCGAATGTATTCGTGCCGGTACACATTCTGCACCCAGGCTGGATGATCGCCTTTCTCGTCTTAACGGCGGCAACCTTCAGTCTCTTCGGTTTCATCATCGGTATCTGGGCCAAGGGCTTCGAGCAATTGCAATTCGTCCCGATGCTGATCATCACACCGCTCACCTTTTTGGGCGGCGCGTTTTATTCCATCGATATGTTGCCGCCGTTGTGGCGCAGCTTCAGCTTATTCAACCCGGTGGTGTATTTAATCAGCGGATTCCGCTGGAGTTTTTACGGCGCGTCCGATGTCGATGTCGGCTTGAGCCTCGCGGCCACGCTCGGGTTCTTTATCCTATGTCTCACATTAGTGTGGTG
>CAZCAK010000061.1:0-8101 GCA_964496605.1 uncultured Acidiferrobacteraceae bacterium
CGGGCCTGCCCTCGGCCGGCGTCGGCGCGCTTCTGACTTTATATATCTTCGGTGTCGATCTGAGTCTCTACGCCTTCGTGGGTATTATCATGCTCATCGGCATCGTAAAGAAAAACGCCATCATGATGGTCGACTTCGCGCTTGATGGTCAGCGCCGCGAAGGCAAAGATCCGGAAAAGGCAATTTTTGAAGCGGCGATTATTCGCTTTCGCCCGATCATGATGACCACGATGGCGGCGTTGATGGGTACCTTACCGATTGCGCTCGGCTTCGGTGCCGGTGCGGAGTCGCGTCGGCCGCTCGGCCTGGCAGTAGTCGGCGGATTATTATTGTCGCAAGTGCTGACGCTCTATCTCACGCCGGTAATTTATTTATATCTCGAGCGCGCTAAAGAGTTACGTTTCCGCGACATCGCGGCGCGCCTGCGTTTGCCGCTGCGCGCCGGACGTTAGCGGCTATCCGAACGGATGCCGCAGAATGATGGTCTCTTCGCGATCGGCGCCGGTCGAGATGATGTCAATCGGCGTGCCACTCACCTCTTCCACACGCTTTAGATAATCGCGCGCCGCCTTCGGTAATTTCGCGTAATCCTTGATCCCGACCGTCGACGCGCTCCAACCCGGCATCTCTTCATACACCGGCTGACACGCGGCAAGCGCGTCCGCGCCGCTCGGGGGCGTCGAGCGCATTTCGCCGTCGCAGCGATAGGCGGTACAGAGCTTCACTTTTTCAAAACCGTCGAGCACATCGAGTTTGGTAATACACAAACCGGTGAAACCATTAATCTGACGCGCGCGTCGTACCGCCACCGCATCGAACCATCCACAACGTCGCTTGCGACCGGTGGTGGCGCCGAATTCCTGACCACGCTCGCCGAGACGCGCGCCGATCTCGTCGAACAACTCGGTCGGGAACGGTCCGGCACCGACTCGCGTCGCATAGGCCTTCGTGATGCCGAGGATGTAATTTAATTTATCCGGACCGACACCACTGCCGCTCGCGGCGGCACCGGCGCTGGTATTCGAGGAAGTGACGAACGGATAAGTACCGTGGTCGATATCGAGGAAGGTGCCTTGCGCGCCTTCGAACAAAATCGATTTACCTTGAATGCGATATTGATCCAAAGCCTCTGGCACATCGCAGGTCACGGCTAATAAACGTTCGCGCAGGCCCAAAATCTCATCGAGTGTCTGTTGGTAATCGACGGTGTCACAATGGAAGTAATGCTGCAAGGCGAAATTGTGATAATCCATGACATCTTTTAATTTATCGCTGAAGCGGGCAACGTCATAAAGATCGCCGACGCGAACACCGCGCCGCGCAACCTTATCTTCGTAGGCCGGCCCAATGCCGCGTCCAGTGGTGCCGATCGCCGCCTTACCGCGTGCCTTCTCACGCGCCGCATCGAGCGCGACGTGATGCGGCAAAATCAACGGACAGGCATCGCTTACGCGTAAACGCTCACGCACCGGCACACCGTTGCGTTCAAGCGCGTAGATCTCGTCGAATAGCGCCCCCGCCGCCAACACCACGCCATTGCCGATAAGGCACATGACATCGGCGCGCAAAATACCGGAGGGGATGAGATGCAGCACCGTTTTTTTGCCGTCGATCACAAGGGTATGGCCAGCATTGTGTCCGCCCTGAAAACGGACCACAGCATGCGCACGATCGGTCAACAAATCGACGATCTTGCCTTTACCCTCATCACCCCACTGCGTACCGATTACGACCACATTACGACCCATTACACCCCCTGCCTCTGCTCGACGACCCAGGCGCCGTTTCGTTTGATAAGTTCGCGATCGCATTCCGCGTCGCGCCCGTCTAATTGAATGACCACGCGTTCGCCTTGCGCACGCAGTTTGGCAATCACGGCTTGCAAGTCGCAGTCGCCGTTCGCGGGTGCGGCGATTGCATTGCGCGCCGCGCCAGTATCGGTCGGTGCCAGTTTCAATAGTGTGCGCATGTCAGCGCTGAAACCGGCGGCCGGTCGCGCGCGCCCGAACACCTTGCCGATATCGTCATAACGCCCGCCCTGCGCCATGGCCAAACCGTATCCCGGCACAAATGCCGAAAACACCACGCCGGTGTAATAGCGATAGCCCTGAAGCTCCGCGAGATCGAAATGCCACGACGCCTGCGGCACCGCTTGTTGTAAGCGATCCGCTACGGTCTCGAGACCGTCGAGCGCTTGCCGCACCGAATCCGGTGCGTTACGCAAGCTGTCGCGTGCGCGCGCGATAACATCGCGTTCGCCGTGTAGGTCCACCAGCGCGAGTAACATTGCGCGCATCGCGGTCGGCAAGCTCCAGCCGTTCACCAGCGCCTGCACTTCCGGTGCCGCCTTACGTTGCAGCGCATCGAATAAATCCGATTCTTGTTCCGGGTTCAACGCCGCCGCCTGCGCAAGACCGCGAAATACGCCGACGTGACCGAGATCGACATAGACATCGGTCAAGCCGCAGGTATGCAGCATCGCAAGCATCAATTGAATAATTTCGACATCGCTTTCCGGTCCGCCGTGACCATATAGCTCGGCACCGACTTGTAGCGGTTCGCGCGAACTCGCGAACGCGCCCGGCCGCGTGCGTACCACCGGCCCGACGTAACATAGGCGTACTGGGGTATTGCGCTTGAGATAATGCGCATCGATACGCGCCGCTTGCGGTGTGATATCGGCACGCAAACCCATCAAGCGCCCGGTCAGTTGATCAGTGAGTTTGAACGTTTGTAAATCGAGGTCCTTGGCGATGCCGGTCAACAAAGACTCGAGATATTCGATCAGCGGTGGCATTACTAAGTCGTAACCCCAGGTATCGAATAGATCGAGCACGCGCCGACGCAGCCGCTCCAGGCGACGCGCATCTGGCGGCAGAATTTCTTCGATGCCCTCCGGTAATAACCAGCGATCGGTACGCGACATGATTAATTCACGAGATAGAGCAAGACCACACCCAGCACCATGCTAGCGAAACCTGCAATCCGCAATTGTTGATCGCTCGCCTCGCTCATACGCAGCATCATGGCACGCAATGCCGTCGGATTCAGAAACGGAAACAAGCCTTCAATAATAAGGAATAGCGCGAAGGCGATGCCGATTTGGCGCCACATCGCTACTTGCGCGGTTTCTTCAAGTACTTAAAGAAGTCGGCGCTAGGATCGACCACCATAATATCCGACTTGTCTTTAAAGCTCCCTTTGTACGCGTTGAGACTGCGATAAAACGAATAAAATTCCGGATCGGCGCTGAAGGCGCGCGCGTAGATCGCGGTCGCGCGACCATCGCCTTCGCCACGCACGCGCTCCGCGTCACGATAGGCCTCGGCCAATAAAATTTCGCGCTGGCGGTCGGCGTCGGCGCGGATCTTCTCCGCCGCCTCGGCACCCTGCGCGCGCAGCTCCTTGGCGATACGCGAGCGCTCTGCCTCCATGCGTTGGTACACCGATTGGCTGACCTCTTGCGTAAGATCGACGCGCTGAATACGCACATCTACCACTTGAATACCGTACTCGCGCGCGCTGCGATCGGCGGTTTGGCTCAAGATCTCCATAATCTTGCGCCGGTCACCGGAAATGACTTCGTGCACCGTGCGCTTGCCGAATTCGTCGCGCAGACCGCTATTGACCAATTGCGCTAGGCGCGTACGGGCGTTTTGCTCGCTGCCACCCACCGTGACATAGAACTTCAGCACGTCGACGATGCGCCACTTCACAAACGAATCGACTAACACCTTCTTCTTTTCCGCGGTTAAAAACGGCCGCGGCTCGGCATCCATCGTCAAAATACGCGAGTCGAAATAACGCACGCTATCGACGAACGGCTGCTTCATGTGCAAGCCCGGTTTGTCGTCAAAACGAATCACCTGACCGAAGCGGATCACGATCGCGCGTTCACGCTCGTCGACGCTGTAGAACGTCGCACTCAAGACCACCGCGACGAGGACGACAACCATGCCGATGAGGAAAATTCTATTGGTGTTCATTTATCCCCCGCGGCGCCGTAAGTTGTCGCGACTGCGCGGATCCGGCACTTGTGGCGGCGCGGCCACGGGTGGCGAGGCCGGGGCGACGTTAGTCGCTGGCGCCGGCGCTGTCGCGGGTGTGCTATTTTCGTTATCGGGTGCGCGCATCATTTTATCTAAGGGCAAATACAACACATTGTTATTGCCCTTCTGATCGACAAAGACCTTGGTTGCATTACTCAAAACTTGCTCCATGGTCTCGATGTACATACGCTCGCGCGTCACATTCGGCGCCTTGGCGTACTCGGTCACGATTTGGCTGAAACGCTTCGCATCACCTTCGGCACGCGCGATCACCGAGGCCTTGTAACCTTCCGCCTCCTGCACGATACGCGCCGCGGCGCCACGCGCGCGCGGCACGACGTCGTTGAAATACGCCTCGGCCTCATTCTTCAGGCGTTGCTCGTCTTCGCGCGCCTTTACCACGTCGTCGAATGCGGCGCGGACTTCATCCGGGGGCAAGGCCTCTTGCATCTCCACCGCGACGATATAAATACCGCCGCGATAACGATCGAGCATCTCCTGCAAAATGACCTTGATGCTTTGTTCGACTTCGGCACGGCCCGCAGTCAAGGCGAAATCGAGCGTGTTTTTGCCGACCACTTCGCGCACCGCCGATTCTGCGGCTTGCGCGATCGTGACATCGGGATCGCTGATGTTAAAAAGATAATCGGTGGCGTCTTTAACCTTGTACTGGATGGCAAACTCGATGCTGATGATGTTTTCATCTTGCGTCAGCATCAGCGCCTCTTTCGGAACCTTGTTGGTACTATTACCGCGGTCAGCCCGGCGGTAGCCTAACTCCAAGGTCGAGACTTTTTCGACGTTGACGTTTTCTTTGCGCTCGATTGGAAACGGCCAGTGCCAATGCAAACCGGGACCGGTCACGATAGATTTATGGCCGAAGCGTAAGACCACGGCGTTTTCGCCTTGCTGCACGACATAGAAACCGCTCAAAAACCATAGCACCAAGGCCACCGCGACGACCAAACCGAAGCCGAAGCCGCTGGCTCCACCGCCGCCAGAGCGTGCGCCGCCACGACGGCCGCCGCCAAAGACGCCGCTGATTTTGTTTTGAAGATTTTTAACGATTTGGTCCAGGTCCGGCGGACCTTGGTCTCGTTTACGTCCCCAGGGGTCTTTATCACCCCCGCTCGGTTCATTCCACGCCATGCAGCCCCTAAACGATGCCGAAATACCGCGGCATTCTAACAGGCCACGGGAAAAAAACAGCTAATGGGTTCGGTAGTGTGGTAACGGTTGCGCCGCGGGATCGTCGAGCCAGTACGCCGCCGCGAAATCCGGCAGACTCGAAAGCCACTGCGATTGCGCCGGCGTCAAATGCAGGTGCAAAACGTGATCGCCTTCCGGTGTGATGGTTTCCGACTCGACTTCTAAACGCTCGTAAATTGCGGCGCGCAAGCGCCCGGCACTCGGGGGCAGACGCAGCACATATTGGGTACGACTACGGCGGAAATACTCTGCCAAGGCCGCCGATAACAAATCTAAACCGGCGCCGGTACGCGCCGAAAGCCAGACTTTATGCACTACGCCGTCGGCGTCGCGTTCGATATGCGGCGCCTCGCCGGTGAGATCGATTTTATTGAATATCAGAATTTGGCGTACTTCGGCGGCATCGATTTCCTGCAATACCTGGTCGACCTGGGCGATGTATTCCTGACGCTCGGGATGGTGCGCATCGATGACATGCAGCAGGAGATCGGCCTGCGCCACCTCTTCGAGTGTCGAATGAAACGCCTCAACCAGGTCGTGCGGTAAATGCCGGATAAATCCCACGGTATCGGCCACGATGGCATCCACATGCCCCGGCAAGCGGATACGGCGCATGGTCGGGTCGAGCGTCGCGAATAAGCGATCCGCGGCGTAGACGCCCGCGCCGGTCAAGGCGTTAAACAGCGAGGATTTGCCGGCATTGGTATAGCCGACCAGCGAAACCGTCGGCAAAGGAATCTTGCGCCGCGCGCGCCGCCGCAGGCTGCGTTGCAGACGCACCTTTTCCAGGCGTCGCTGGAGATTTTTAATGCGTTCCGCGATCAAACGCCGGTCGGTTTCGAGCTGGGTTTCGCCCGGGCCGCGGAGACCGATACCACCCTTTTGCCGCTCTAAGTGAGTCCAGCCGCGCACGAGTCGCGTCGACAAATGCTCTAGCTGCGCCAGCTCCACCTGCAATTTGCCTTCGTGGCTACGGGCGCGTTGCGCAAAGATGTCGAGGATAAGACCGGCGCGATCGAGCACACGACAGGAAATCGCCTTCTCTAAATTGCGCTCTTGCGCCGGCGATAGGGCGTGATTCACCACCACCAGGCTAATATTCTGCGCCACGACCTGCGCGCGTATTTCTTCGACCTTGCCCTTGCCGACGTAAGTTGCGGCGTCGGGTTTTTGGCGCGCGGCGACGACGACATCGATCACCAGAGCCCCGGCGGAAACCGCCAGCAGCCGCAATTCCTCGACGTCTTCGGCCTCAACGGTATTGGGGAAACGGACGTGAACCAGCAGCGCCCGCTCCTGCGGGCGCTGATTACGAAAATATGAGCTAGTCTCCGGCACCCTTCTCGCTATCGTCCTCGAAGGTAAATTTCACCGGCCGGCTCGGTACGACGGTGGAGATGGCGTGTTTATAAATCATCTGGCTGACAGAGTTTTTCAATAACACGACAAACTGGTCGAAGGATTCGATTTGACCCTGCAGCTTGATCCCGTTTACTAAGAATATCGATACTGGGACGTGTTCCTTCCGTAAGACATTCAAATAAGGGTCTTGTAACGCTTGCCCTCTGTGCTGACTCATGACAGTGCTCCTGTTCTTATCGTGCACTTTGCAGTGCTTTAAAAAATGTCCCTTCGCAAGCGGACTGTTATATCGGCCGTACCAACCGGCCGTGTTATCGGCACTCGCCTCCGAGATTTTGCCTCAGCCACGATACACTGTTACTAAGATACTGGGTATCGTCAGTATGGAACCAGTGCACCGCCCGGTCACCTCGAAGCCAAGTCAACTGGCGTTTCGCCAACTGTCGGGTCGCATACACGGCCCGTTCCGTCATTTCATTATAGTTGAGCGCGCCGTCTAAGTATTGCCACGCCTGACGATAGCCGACGGTCCGGACAGACGGCAGCTCCAGCGATAAGTCTCCGCGTCGGTATAAAAGTTCCACCTCTGCGACCAATCCCGCATGCAACATGGCATCAAACCGCGTCGCGATGCGCGCATGCAATTGCGCGCGCGCCTGCGGTGCCAGCGCGATCTTGATCGCGCGGTAGGGAAACACCGCGGCATCGGCCGCCCGATTTAGGGAGCTGGGGATATCGCCGGTGAGCGCGATGATCTCTAGGGCGCGCTGAATGCGCTGCGCGTCGTGCGGATCGATGCGTGCCGCCGTGGCCGGATCTCGCGCCGCCAACCGCGCATGTAGCGCCGGCCAACCGCTGCCCGCCGCCTCGGCGCTCAAGACGGCACGCGTCGCTGGATCGGCACTCGGCAGGGTCGATAGGCCACGCTCGAGGGCGCGAAAATAGAACATGGTGCCGCCGACCAGTAGTGGAATGCGTCCGCGCGCCGTAATGTCGGCAATCTCGCGCTGGGCATCGTCGCGAAATTGTGCCGCGGAATAGGCCTCGGCCGGATCGCGAATATCGATCAGGCGATGCGGCACGCGCGCCAATTCGGCGGCGGTCGGCTTGGCGGTGCCGATATCCAGACCGCGGTAAACCTGCGCCGCATCGACGCTAATGATGTCGACCGGTAAAGCTTCGTGTAGCGCAAAGGCCAGCGCGGTCTTACCCGCCGCCGTCGGTCCCATCAGGAAAATGACCGGAGGCCGCGTGTCGATCATGCGACCTTAGGATTCAGGCCGCATATGCGGAAACAGAATCACATCACGGATGCTGGGCGAATCGGTAAACAACATCACCAAGCGATCGATACCGATACCCTCGCCCGCCGTCGGCGGCATGCCATGCTCCAAGGCGCGGATGTAATCCGCGTCGAAGTGCATCGCCTCCTCGTCGCCGGCCTCTTTTTCCTGCACTTGCTTGCGAAAGCGCTCGGCCTG
>CAZCAK010000062.1:0-8095 GCA_964496605.1 uncultured Acidiferrobacteraceae bacterium
GGCACCGCGCAACGCCGGTGGCTATAGTGCCTTCGAAGGTCGCGGACGCGACCGCGATGCCCGTAGCGAACGACCGCACGGTCAAACGCCGGCACGACGCAGTGCAACCCAAGCTCGCGGTTTTGATAAGCCACGCACACCTGGCCTGCAAGCGAACCATCGCCCGCAGCGTGAAGTAGATGGTAATAGCGTGCGCCGCAGCGATCGAGCTAACGAGAATCGTTCCGGCGATAACCGTCGCAGTGCGCGTGGCGATACGAGTAGCGCGCGTCCGCGGCGCACGGGGTCGGGTCAACCGGCTCTCGGTTAAACCGCGCGAAGCAGAAATAAAAACGGCGCCCCCAAGTTACAACGGGGGCGCCGTTTTTTTGCGAAAGTGGAGTCTGCTAGCCGCGCAAGGCGCTTGCAGTCACGGTGCGGCCGGCTCGAAGCGCGGCGCCGATAAATTGGCAAAACGTTTAAGCGCTGACGGCCATAAGAGCGCAACGCTTCACGGCGATATGAACTGAAATCAGCGCAAGCGGACTGTTGATCAAGTGCGGCCGCGGCAATGTTGCGTGTGTTGCTTGCGACCGATGTCGCCGCGCGCGGTCTGGATATTCATGGCGTTAGCCACGTCATCAATGGCGATTACCGTGATGCGCTGACCGTTGCTGTCTTGACCGAAGCGTTCTCTAGTTGCCGACGGTAGGATATGCATGCTGGGTTTGCGGCGTTAGTAGTAGGTGTGGCTTTTAATTATTAAATATTAAATTAGGACATAAGAGTTAGGAGCCATGAGGCAATTGATCATCATGTGTTATCCAAACTAAATCAAGGAGAATTTTATGCAAGCGTTTAGAAAACACACATCCTTTCTTTATGCTGTACTTGTGGCATTCTTGATGATGACAGTATCGGCTAGTTATGCAGACTCAGATCGCGGTCGCGAAAACAATGAAAATAAAATGCCAAGATCAACACTGTTAAATAATGTGCAAGTGACAGGCGTTCTATCAGATGGGGGCAATTTTGCTGGTCGTTTAACGATTACCAGTTTGGCAATGAACGAAGCCGGGCAGTTGGTTGCCAGTGGGTTTTTGAAAGGCAAAGCCGATGGAAAAGATGTCAATCAATCATTCGCTAACGTGGTTTCTAAATTAAGTGGAAGCACCACAACGGCATCGAATTCAAAATCGATTTCAGATGCCTTGTTGTCTTTCTTCGTTCCACCAGCACAAGCAGCGACCTGTAATGTATTGTTTTTAGATCTAGGACCTCTGGCCCTTAATTTATTAGGTCTGACAGTCGATTTGTCACAAATCACTTTGGATATTAATGCGGTCACAGGTGCAGGAAATCTCGTGGGTAATTTGCTTTGCGCTGTGGTTGGTTTATTGGATGGTGTAGCTTTAAACGCTGCAGTGATCGGGATTATCAACAACATTCTAGGCGTTATTAGTAGCTTATTGTAATTGCGCTCTTTTGATCGGCCCTGGGGAATTTCTCATGGCTGATTTTTTGCATTGAATGTTTTTTTCGAAAGAGCGTCCCGCAGAAGTAAGGCGAAGCAGAAATAAAAAACGGCGCCCGGATAAATTCGGGGCGCCGTTTTTTTGTGAAGCTTGAGTCTGCTAGCCGCGCAAGGCGCTTGCAGTCACGGTGCGGCCGGCGCGACGCTCGGCTTGCAACAGCCAGCCGCGAATGCGCTCGGCATCGCCGTACTTGCTGAGCTTGCCCCAAGAGTTCAGTAATACCACGGTCACCGGACGGCCGCCGATGGTCGCCTGCATGATGAGGCAATTACCGGCATCTGTGGTGTAGCCGGTTTTGCTCAAACCGATTTCCCAGGAGCTGTGACGCACGAAGCGGTTGGTGTTGTAGAAACTCAGCGACCGATTGGTTTTCTTGTCGATAATCGCGAACGACTGCATCGTCGTCAGCGTGCGGATCAGCGGATACTGGCGCGCTGCGGTCGTGAGCTTTACCAGATCGCGTGCGGTCGAGACGTTACGCTTATCAAGGCCCGAGGCATCCGCGAAGTGGGTTTGGGTCATGCCGAGTTTTTGCGCCATGGCATTCATCTGCGCAACGAAGGCCGGTGTGCTACCGGTATAGGTGCGGCCCAATGCCGCCGCGGCGCGATTATCCGAGGCGCCAAGGGCGGTCAGGAGGAGCTCTTCGCGTGTAAAAATACTGTTGTACGGTAGGCGCGAGTGGCTGCCACGCAGGGTATCGCGATCGGCGCGCGTGACTTCGATCAATTCGTCCAGCGGCAGGGCGGAATCGGCAATCACGACCGCAGTCATGAGCTTGGTGAGCGAGGCAATGGGGTGTTGCTGATCGATGTTGCGGCCGTACAGCACCACACCTTCGCGGTCGTCGACTACGATGGCGACCTCGGAGCGCAGCCCGAGCGACCTGCTGCCGGCGTAGGCGACGATATCGTTAGCGGTGATGCCCGATTTCAACGGCGAGGGCGGCATAATGGCGGCTGGTGCCGATACCGGGACGACCGTACCCTCGGTTAGCGATGTGGCGGAGGCGCGATGCGAGCCTTGAAGCGCTAGGCCGATCAAGGCAATCAGCGCGAACACCGATCTCTTTTTATTCGTGGTGATAATGGCGGCGATACTTAAGGTTAATTACTAAAGATTCTTGTCGATAAGTAGTCAGTGCGCAATAGCCGTTAAGCGGAAGAAAACGGCGGTTGAACGGCAGACGCGGCACTAGGACCTTCGCCACTGGTCGTAGGTATGCCGATGGGGTTAGCCGGGCCGAAAGCGGTTTAATGCACGCTATGCCTAAGGTACGATGGCGGTTCGCGAGCCGCCCATGCCTAAAAAGAAAGCCACCGCTAAATCGAGCGGCAAAAAATCCCGCAAACCGCGCCTGCAACCCCGCGCCGAAAAGCGCGGCCTCGCCGTCGCCGATATCTTATTGGCACTCGATGCCCCCGCGATCGCACCTTTGGTCGCCGAGGTGACACGCGCCGGCGGCGTCGCACTCGGTGCCTATCGTGAGCCCCTGTCTGGACGCGCCTTATTATTGGCGGCCTTGCCCTGCGACGCGGTGCAACCGACGCCGTTTCAGCGCGATCTATCGCCGACGCACACCGCGCGCCTGGCGCAAAAGATCGAAGAAGCCAATTCGTTTCTCGATCCGTTGATTGTCGTACGCGGCGAACGCGGCGAGTTGTGGACGCCGAATGGTCGCCACCGACTCGCGGCCGCGAAGATATTGGGATTACGCCAGATTACCGCCTTGATCTCGCCGGATGAGGATCTCGCGTTTCGCATTTTGGCACTCAATACCGAGAAGGCGCATAACCTAAAAGACAAAAGCCTCGAAGTGATTCGCATGGCGCGTAACTTGGCGAAGCGCAAACCGCGCGCGAAAGAGAGCGAGTTCGCCGCCGAGTTCGAGGCGCCGGAATTACTGACGCTCGGTATTGTGTACGCCGACGATAGTCGCTTCGTCGGCCGCGCCTACAAGCCATTTCTCAAAAACCTCGAACGCTTCAGCGATCGCAGCTTGCCGGTGAGCCTACGTCAGCGCGAGGATCACGCCGCGCGCTTGGTGCAAATCGATGCACAAGTGAAACGCATCATCGAGGCGCTAAAAAAGCGCGGCTTCAGTTCGCCGTACTTACGCAATTATGTCGTCGCACGCATCAACCCGGTTCGGTTCCATCGCGCCAAAAAAGGTGATACCGCGCCGCCGATGCCGCTCAATGCCGCGCTCACGCGCATGGCGGCCGCGGCCAAGAATTTCAATCTCGATTCGGTGAAGCAGAGCGAGATCGCCTTGGTAGCGGCAATGTCCGGCGGCGGCGAATAAATGTCTGCGGCTTACCCGTTTGTCCTGCAGCCGCATCCCGGTGCCAGACCGAGTTTGACGCTCGGCGTCACTGGAAGAATCGAGCGCGATCGCGACGGAGTGCTGCGCGTGACTTACTTCATCGATGGCGATCTCACGCGAATTAACTGTCCGCCGCAACAGGGTGCGGACTTTGCCGACGATCTGTGGCGCCACACCTGTTGCGAATTATTTATTGCGCAAAAGGCTGCTACGGAATACTACGAGTTCAATTTTTCACCGTCGTGCGCGTGGGCGATTTACCGCTTTGTGCGTACACGCGAACGCGCATCGGGAAAGCTTGACGCCGCAACGCTCGATCCGCATATCGTCGTGCGCCGTGATGCCGCGCGTTGCGAATTACAGGCGACGGTTCGCCTCGGCCAACTCGCGCCGGCATATGCGGGCGCGAACTTAATGCTCGGCGTATCAGCGGTGATCGAGGACGACACCGGCGCGCTATCGTATTGGGCGCTGCGACATCCGCTGGAGAAGCCCGATTTCCATCATCCGCAGGCATTTGCATTGGAGCTCGATGAAGTTCGGCATTGATCGCTTAATCGAAGACGCACCATTACGCCGACCGCTTGCCGGTAAGCGGGTGGCCTTGCTGGCGCACCCGGCTTCGGTAACGCGCGATCTGACTCATTCGCTCGATGCACTTGCGGCGCTGAAAGATATTCGTTTGTCGGCGGCGTTTGGACCACAGCATGGGCTGCGCGGTGATAAGCAGGACAATATGGTGGAGTCGCCCGACTTTACCGATCCCGTGCATCACATTCCGGTATTTAGTCTTTACGGCAAGGTGCGCCGGCCGACCGCGGCGATGATGGATAGTTTCGATGTGCTGCTGGTCGATCTGCAAGATCTCGGCTGTCGCATTTACACGTTTATTACCACCCTGCGCTATGTGTTGGAAGCGGCGGCGCAATACCGTAAGAGCGTTTGGATCTTAGATCGACCGAATCCGGTTGGTCGCCCGATCGAGGGACTGCTATTGCGTCCCGGCTGGGAGAGTTTCGTCGGCGCCGGTGCGATGCCGATGCGTCACGGTCTAACACTCGGCGAATTGGCGCACTGGTTCGTGCGCACACTGAAGCTCGATGTCGATTATCAAGTGATCGCGATGGACGGCTGGCAACCGCAGACCGCACCCGGCTATGGCTGGCCGCTCGGCGAACGTACCTGGATCAATCCAAGCCCGAACGCACCGAATTTGTGGATGGCGCGCTGCTACGCCGGTAGCGTCATGCTCGAAGGCACAAGCTTATCGGAAGGTCGTGGCACCACGCGCCCGCTGGAATTATTTGGCGCGCCCGATCTTGACCCGCGAGAATTATTAAAAACCATGAAACAACTAGCGCCGCAGTGGTTGCAGGGCTGTCATCTGCGTGAGTGCTGGTTCGAGCCGACGTTTCATAAACATGTCGGCAAGCTTTGCGCCGGAATACAAATCCACGTCGAAGATGCCACCTACGACCACGCCGCGTTTCGGCCGTGGCGCTTGCAGGCGCTGGCATTTAAGGCGATACGAAAATTACACCCCGACTATCCGCTGTGGCGCGACTTCCCCTACGAGTACGAGCACGATCGTTTGGCGATCGATCTTATCAATGGCAGCGAGTTATTACGTGAATGGGTCGACGATGGTGCGGCTACTGCCGGCGATCTCGATAAGCTCGTCCTTTTCGACGAGACCGGATGGGACGAGCAGCGCGGATCAGTGCTGCTTTACCGCTAGTTCACCGCGCCAAATCGCTCACTAAACTCCGCTAGCGATACTCCAATTCGCGCTGATGTTGCGTACCGAGAATTGATTTTGTACTGGTCATTCTGTCGATAGAGGCCAACAGGGCAGCGCGGCCGCTGGGCCGAAAACCGTTATCGCCCCTAGCGAGTAATTGGCGCAAAATAGCGCCCCATGAAAACTCGTGGTTTCATTCTCCAGGCCAGCTATCGTGTCGTTACCGATACCAGCGGACGACGCGTGCCGGTGGTATATCTCTACGGTCGTCTCGAGGATGGCGGCACATTTCTCGTACGCGACGATCGGCAACGACCGCATTTCTACATTCGTGCTGCGGACGCCGCGCGCGCCGCCGCCTTGGGCGTACCGCAGGTGCAGGCAAGCGATAAGCGCGGTTTCGATGGTGCGGCGATGTGCCGTATCGAAACTGAAATCCCGGCCGATGTTCCCGGCATACGCGAGCGCCTGCACGCCGCTGCGATCGATACCTTCGAAGGCGATGTGCGTTTTGCCTTGCGCTACTTAATCGAGCGCGGAATCAAAGGGACCTGCGAAATCGAGGGCGCGGCGGTCGCCGGCGGCGCCATTCATTGGATATTTGATAATCCGATCGTGCGGCCGGCTGCGGCGAATGTTACGCCGCGCGTGCTGTCATTCGATATCGAGACCGATGCCAAAGGCGAGCGTTTGCTCGCGATTTCGTTATACGGCGACGATATCGACGAGGTATTGATCATCGATGGTACCGAGCGTGCGATGCCGCGGCGTGCAATCCGTTGTCACGACGAACGCACCGCGTTGGACGCCTTTTGTGCCCGTCTGGCGCAATACGATCCCGACGTCCTCACCGGTTGGAACATCGTCGACTTCGATTTGAGTGTGCTGCAAAAAATTGCCGCGCGGCTACGTCATCCGTTCAATATCGGGCGCGATTCCGGGCCGATCCGTATTCGAAAAGCCGAAGGTTATTTCGGCAGCGGCAATGCCAACGTCCCGGGACGTGTAGTGCTCGACGGGATCGATTTACTGCGCGGTGCATTTGTGCGTATGGACGATTATTCCTTGGACGCGGTTGCACGCGAGGTCTTGGGCGAGGGTAAGGCGGTCAGCGGTGATGTGCGCGATCGCGTTGAAGAGATCCTTCATAACTACGAACACGATCTTGCGGCGTTTGCGCTTTACGCGCGCACCGATGCGCGCCTCGCGTTTGAGATTGTGCAGCGTTTGAATTTGGTCCGGCTTGCCTTTGCACGCAGTCAGCTCACCGGCATGACGCCCGACCGCGTCGCGGCGAGTATCGCCTCATTCGACTTTCTTTATCTGACTGAACTGGAACGGCGCCGCCTGGTGGCGCCGACGGTGCGCAGTAACGATGCGCGGGTACACGCGGCGCAACAGGGCGGACACGTCTTGGAACCGGTTACCGGTTTGCATCGTAACGTCTGGGTATTCGATTTTAAGAGCCTGTACCCCAGCATCATCCGCACATTCAATATCGATCCCTTGGCTTACGTTGCCGCGCCCGTGGCCGATGCCGATTTGATCCATACACCCGGCGGGGCGTTTCGCCGCGAGCCGGCAATCTTGCCGCGTATGCTGGACGAGTTATTTCCGCGGCGCGACGCGGCGAAGAAGGCCGGCGACGATGTGGCGGCAAACGCGATTAAGATTTTAATGAATTCGTTTTACGGCGTTCTCGGGACGCCGGCTTGTCGTTTTTCTAATTCTGCTCTTGCGAACGCAATCACCGGTACCGGCCGAGAATTATTGTTGTGGTCCAAGCATTGGTTCGAACGTGCCGGTTACCGCGTGCTTTATGGCGACACCGATAGTTTATTCGTGCAAGCCGGCAGCGACGACGCGAAAGTCGCGAGCGAAAACGGCGCAAGGCTCGCAGCGGCATTGAATCAAGAGCTCGCACGTTATCTTCAGGAGCGTTGGCGTGTGGCGAGTCGCCTCGAGCTCAAATTCGAAAAACTCTATTCACGGTTATTTTTGCCGAACGTGCGCCACGGCACCGGCGGTGCGCGTAAGCGTTACGCCGGCCAGCGTTACGGCGACGCGGTCGATCAAATCGAGTTCGTCGGCATGGAGGTCGTGCGGCGGGATTGGACCGCGCTTGCGAAACAAGTGCAACGCGAAATCTATCAGCGCTTATTTACCGATCGATCGGTAAACGAGTATCTCAAAGATATCGTCGCGCGCGTGCGCAACGGTGAGTTGGACGATGCGCTGGTCTATCGCAAGAACTTGCGCAAGGAAACGCAGGAATATACTGCGACGACGCCGCCGCATGTGGTCGCGGCGCGTAAATCGACGCAACCGCTCGGACGCTTGATCAGTTATGTGATGACGACTGGCGGCGCCGAGCCGCTCGATAATCGGCAGCACCCGCTCGATCGCGAGCACTACGTGATGAAACAAGTGAAGCCGGTAGCGGAGCCGGTGCTGGCAACCTTGGGTCTCGAGTTCGAACGTCTCATCGGCGACGACCGCCAACTGGATCTCTAT
>CAZCAK010000063.1:0-8078 GCA_964496605.1 uncultured Acidiferrobacteraceae bacterium
GGCGCGCCTGCGCATTCAAAATCAGATCGGCAATGCGTACGATTGGAAGCCGTTTTGGAAAAACGGCGACGATGAACTCGGCGTCTGGGTGGCGAAGGAATAGTGCCGACACTGCACAGCGATCGCGCAATCTATCAACCATGAATCTTATTTATCTTGGCTTCACGCTGGTATTGCTGCTATTAAATCTTGCCGGCGTGACATTGGCGATGCATCGCTGGTTACCGCCGTTTGCCTTGGCGCGCGCCAGCGGCATTCTGCTGGTTTGCCTGGTGTTATTTTTTATTGAGCACTTTTTCGGTCTTGGTCGTCTGACTTGGGTTTGGCCGATCACGAGCCTAATCGCTACGAGTTTGCTTTATCGACAGCGCGCGCAATTGCGTCCATCCGGTTTCTGGCGCGCCGAGGCGGTGTTTTATATTGCGTTTTTCTATGTGTTCGCTTGGAAGTTCGCATTCCCATCGATTTATCCCTCGTCCGAGCGTGTCACCGATCTCTATTTCATCGCGAATTATCTCGACGGCACGCGTCTGCCGCCCTTGGACCATTGGTATCCGCCGCACGTCTTCAATATCTATTACGCGTTTCAGCATTACGCCGCGGCGCTCATGGGCCGGATTCTCGGGCTCGATCCCGGGCACACCTACAACATCGCATTCGCCTTACTGCTGTCGTTGCCGCTGACGCTCGCCTGGGAGTTCGCCGGACGTTACATTCAAAATCGCGGCGCGAAGATTTTATTGCTGGTGGCGTTGGCGGCCGGCGGCACCGGTATCTCGCCCTTGGCGCATTGGATCATTCGCAGCGCCGAACCCATGACCGCGGACAAGATCGAGGCGGACGCCAGCGAGCGCGTTATCACCAGTCAACGCTTCATCGGCCTGCTCGATCAACGCGTCAACACACCGCTGGGCGAGCGTCTATTTCCGCATCTTAGCGCGGAGCAAAAACCGTCCAAGGATTTCGAGCCGCGTGAGCTGCAAATGGAAAGCTACGGCTATCAAATCGTGCTCGGCGATTATCATCCGCCGCTGGGCAGCTATTTTCTGTTGCTATTGGCCTTGAGTCTCATCGCCGCAATCGAGGCGCAAGCGGTGGGGCATCTCGCTCAGGCGCTATTGGCGGCGACGGTGCCGGCGGTATTAGTGACGAATGCGTGGGCGTTTCCGTTGCAAGCCTTACTGGTGCTCGCTTGGGTCGGCTATCGCTATTGGCAACGACAGCCGCCGTATTGGCGCTGGTTAATCGGCGGCGGGTTGGTGGCACTGGCCTTGATTTATCCCTTTTTAACCGACTTCGCGGCGAACGCGCCAAGCACACCAATTCGGTGGACGCATGCCATCGATCGTACACCGCTGGATCGTTTTATCGGCCAGCATTGGCCCTTGCTGCTATTGATGGTGCTCGCGGCCTTCAATCCGAGCACACGCCGTTTGAGTGCGACGTTCGCGCTCGCATTCGCGTGCATGCTGCTCATTTCCGAATTGTTTTATGTCGACGATCCTACCGGCGGCAAGTTTGAACGCTCGAATACGACGATGAAGTGGTGGGGTTGGATCTGGTGCGGCGGGCTCGTGAGCTTAGGTGCCTTATGCCTCGGCAGTCGTGCACGTGCGATCCGCTGGACCGCCGCCGCAGTGCTGTTGCTGGTCAGCGTCTACGTTTACGACGTAGCACGTTATTACGTCGTCATGGGCAAGGGCGATTTGGGCCACCTGTCGGGGCATTATTGGCTGACGCAGGATCCGACCAACCGCGACCTGATCCGCTATCTTAAAGATGCACCGCGCGGCATTGTGCTTGAGAACGAGTACGATAATTCCTATACCAATACTTCTTTGTATGGCTTGTTCACGGGCAAGCCGGTCTTATTGGGCTGGCCCTTGCATCTGGCGACTTGGCGCGGCGATGTACCCGATGTGTGGGCGCTCAATACGCAAATACAAAACTTCTACGCCGGTACCCTGAGTAACAGCCTCGACTGGTTGCTGGCGAACGACGTGCGCTATGTCATATGGAGCAGTACCGAAAATACCAAGCACCCGGAGGCGTTCGATAATATCCAGCGCCAAATCGGCGCGCGCTATGAATGGAAGGCGTTCTATACTGCCGATCGCTATCGCGTCGGGCTGTGGGTACGCGTGCCCTAAGCGCCGCCTAAGGCTATGCTTTATCGGTCGGGGCCTATCCGTCCGGACCGATTTGTCCGGTCTCATGCGCCATTCAACTCGGAGTCATCAATGTCCGATGCAGTGTTGCAAGCGAAGCTGGTGTCCATCGTGGCACCGTTTTATAACGAAGGCGAGGGCGTCGAGTCGTTCTTCCGTGCGATCTCATCGACAATCGACGCCATCCCGGAAACACGATTCGAAGTTGTCTGCGTCGACGACGGCAGCCGCGATGACACCTTAAAGCAATTAATCGCGCTGGTCGCGCGTGATCGCCGCTTTCGGGTAGTCGAGTTATCGCGCAACTTCGGCAAAGAGGCGGCGCTGACGGCGGGTATCGATAGCGCGCGTGGCGATGCCGTCATCCCGATCGATGCCGATTTGCAGGATCCGCCGGAATTAATCGCGGTATTGATTGCGGAGTGGAATAAGGGCGCAGAAGTCGTATTGGCACAGCGTGCCGATCGCAGCGCCGATTCTTATCTTAAACGCGCGACCGCGGCGATGTTTTATCGGCTGCATAATCGCCTTTCGAGCGTGAAGATTCCGGAGAACGTTGGCGACTATCGCCTCATGGATCGGGCGGTAGTTGAGGCCCTCAAGACCTTACCGGAACGGCAACGCTTCATGAAGGGTCTGTTCGCCTGGGTCGGCTTTCGAACCGTCACGGTATCGTATGTGCGTTCACCGCGTGCCGCCGGCAAGAGTAAATTCTCCGGTTGGAAGCTATGGAATTTCGCGCTCGAAGGCATTACTAGCTTTAGCACCACGCCGCTAAAGATCTGGACCTACATCGGCAGCATCGGCGCCGCGCTGACATTTGTCTACGCCAGCTTCATTATTTTGCGTACCTTAATCCGCGGCATCGATGTCCCGGGCTATGCCTCGCTTTTGGTCGCGGTATTGTTCTTTGGCAGTTTGCAATTGATCGGCGTCGGCGTCTTGGGCGAATACATCGGCCGCATTTATCTCGAAACCAAGCAACGCCCGAGTTATCTCGTGCGCCGTTATTATGGGGCCGACGATGAATCCTGAGGCCTATGTGGAGATGGCCGATACCGAGGCGCGTCATTGGTGGTTCGCCGGGCGGCGCGCAATATTAAAGTCTCTGGTCTCGAACATCGATTTGCCGCGCGACGCACAAATTCTGGAGGTCGGCGCCGGCACCGGCGGTAATCTCGCCATGCTCGCCGCGTTCGGTACGGTCAGCGCCCTGGAGATGGATAAAAACGCACGCGCGCTCGCTGCCGCCAAAACCGGCGGACGTTTCGACATTCGTGCCGGTGCTTGTCCGGACGACATCCCGTTTGCCGATAAGCGATTCGATCTCATTTGCCTATTCGATGTGCTGGAGCATATCGAAGCGGACGTCGCGACATTGCGCGCCCTACAACAACGCCTCGGGTCGAACGGTCGTATTCTGCTTACCGTTCCGGCGTACACCTGGTTGTGGAGCCGGCACGATGAGTTTTTGCATCACAAGCGGCGTTACTCTGCCGGACGGTTGCGCGCGACAATTGCCGCCGCCGGCCTACGGGTCGAGCGCTTATCTTATTTCAATACGTTGTTGTTTCCGCTGGTTGCCGCGGCACGGCTCAAAGAGCGCATCTTGAGTCCCGCTGGCAGCGGTGGTCGCGGTATACCGCATGCGTCGATTAATTGGTTACTGCGCGAAATTTTTGCGCTCGAACGCTTCTTCTTGCCGCAATGGCGGTTGCCGTTCGGCGTATCTTTATTTGCTGTGATGCGTGCCGACTGAGCCGGTGATGTCTGAAACCTTGTTTCTGCGCCAGGCGCGCCGATTCGCCGTCTCCGGCCTGGTTGCCACCGGCGTACATATCGCGATTGCGGTTACCATTATCCGCCTGGTCTTGCCTTGGCCGATGTTAGCAAACGGTGTCGCCTTCGCGGTAGCGACGGTTTGTTCGTATCTATTGAATACGCTATGGAGTTTTTCCAGTCGCTTACATGGAAAAAATCTGCGCCGCTTCCTTGTGGTGTCGATGCTGGGATTGATTTTGTCGGTGTTGATTTCCGGCTGGGCCGAGCATGTCGGTCTGCCGTACGGATTAGGAATCGTGTGCGTCGTCGCGGTTGTGCCGCTCGTGACGTTTCTGCTGCATCGATTTTGGACTTATCGATAGCGAACATTACTGCGAGAGGCGCGACTCGCGCTTGGCGAGTCGCGCAATGCTGACCGCTTAGCCTTTAACTCTTGTCTTTACCGAGCGACACCTTGCCGAGGGTGGCGTTGTAGAAACCTTCGGCGCCGCCTTTCATGAAGTAGTATTCCTTCACGCCCTTGCTTTCCAAGTAGTACTGAAACCACTGCACTTGTTTGCCGGCGGCGTCATACACCAATAAAGGTTTGCCTTCGTGCTTCGCCTGCGCCACGGCGGCGTCGATCTTGGCCTTCTCGTCGAGCTGCGCGCGCTGCTCCTTGAACGGGAATAGCATATTGTCGCGTTGCGCGCGATCGCGAATATCGAGCACGATGGATTGATTTACCTTGGCGGCGAAATCTTTCGGATCGAGCAGGCGCGTCTTGAAGTCCTCCTCTTCTATTAAGTCCGTCGGCTTGATCGGCGTTTTGTCGATCAAGACGGTGCGCTCTGGATGCGCCTTGGCCCAACCGAATACGCCTTCGTCGTACACCGATACATTATTGATACGTGAGCGCTGCGCTAGAATTGTCGCGTCATACGACTTATGACAAGTACGACCGTTGCAATAAAACACGATCGGCTTGTTTTGTTTTTCTTGCAAGGCCTTCACTTGTTCGACAAAGTCTTTATCGGACACGGAGATGTGTTGTGCACCCTTAATGCGCAGCGTGTCGTACTCATAACGCGAGCGCACATCGACGATCGTGACGGCGTCTATCTTTTTCAATAGCTCATCGGTGCTGATGACCGGTGCGTCCGGATAGCGTGCGCGCAAAGGAAAATCGTCTGCGGCATAAAGCGACGGCGCGAGGCCGAGCGCAAGGAAAAGAAACAACCAATTGCGAAGCGTATTCATGGGTACCCCGAAAGTTATAGTGATAAAAACGTAACAACCCCGACGGTTACGCTTGCAAGGGATGTGCCTAATTAAGGGTTCGGTAACTTACTTACATACAAGCATTTACTTTTGATACCGCGGGATGAGCGTGACGGTGGGTGTCGCGAGTGACGCATCGCGGCGTATGACACGCGACATATGCTGACACTAGCGCATGTGGAGCGCGGCTTGTTCGAATAGCAAATTTAACGTGAAGCGCACGCCGAAACCGGTAACGTCAGTCGGAACGTGCGCCAGTCCGCCTTTATGATTGCCGCCGGCGAGATCGATATGTACCCAATCGCTGTCGTTGCCGACAAAGCGTTGTAAGAATATCGGCGCCAAGATGTGATCGGCTTCGCTGCCGAGCGTGCATTGCTTGATATCGGCGATGTCGCTTTTGAGTTCTTGCGCATAGTCGGCATCGAATGGAAACGGCCACACGCGTTCGCCGGAATCGCGTCCGGCGGCGATGATTTTCGGGATCAGCGCTGGGCGATTGGTCGTGGCACCGGAGTAGCGAGTACCCAGCGCCTGAATACAGCTGCCGGTCAGTGTGGCGTAGTCGATGATGAGCGCCGGCTTGGTCCGCGCGGCGAAATATAAGGTATCGGCCAATACCATGCGGCCTTCGGCATCGGTATGGACCACTTCGATCGTTGTGCCATTGGCGGCGGTGACGACATCGTTCGGTTTGTAGGCATTCGGGCCGATATGGTTTTGCGCCAACGCGAGCCAGCACTCGATAGGAAAGTCGACGCGCATTCGCGTCAGCGCCAGCATAGTGCCGAGGGCAACGGCACTGCCCTCCATATCTTCGTGCATGCCGTACATGCCCTTCGCGGTTTTGAGATTGACGCCGCCGGTATCGAAGCAAATACCCTTGCCGACCAGGGCCAGTGCCGGCTTTTTGGTTTTGCCCTTCGGCGCGTAACGCAGGTGCACAATACCGGCATCGGGTTTTGGGCTGCCTTGCGCAACCGCGAGGAAGGCGCCGGCCTTGCGCGCACGCAGCTTCGGAATATCCAAGAATGACATTTGCCATCCGGCTTCGCGCGCCAGCGACTCGATACGTTTACGGTACGGTTGCGGCGTAAGTTCGTTGGTCGGCAGCGCGGTCAGATACCGCGCGAGATTATTGCCCTCCGCTTCGGCGACGGTGCGTGCAAGCTCGCGCTGCGGTACCTGCAGTAAGCCGATTTCCGGCGGGCTACGCTTTTTTTGCGCACCGCTGCGAAAATGCGGCATCGGCGCCGCGGCCGCCAGCGCCGCGGCGAGTAGCGCCTCTGTGGCCAGCGTCGCCTGTGCCGCCGGCAGCGCCACCGAGCCGAGTAAGGCGTTGCGATAGCCGCCGATCGCGGCGATCAGTTTTCGGGCACGGGTGAGTCGCTCGAACGCCGAGCTGCCGGTATCCATGACTGCGAGGGCAATGCGCGTGGCGTTTGCGTTCGGTAAATCGGTGACGAACACCTGATCGTCGTGCAGACGTTCCTCACGCCGCCGCATTTGCTGCTGCAGGCGCTCGCCGTAGGGGAGGGTGCTGATCGCTGCGGTGCTACCGACGAAGAATGCCGCGTGTGTATGCATTTGTAGCAATTCTTCCGACAGTTGCTGCGAAACGTCGACAATTTTTACGTGTATGCTGGGCATGGAGTCGGTTATGGAAGCGGCTTGGCGTTGCCTTGACCTGCGCGATTAAAACCACGATCATACCGCGCGCACGCGATGCCGACAGCACAAAAGCCTAAAAATCGACACCGTTCCCGCCTATATTACGGCAACTCGTATTGATTGATGGAGACTCCAAGCCGATGAAAGCTCAAGACCAGAAGCGCCTCTTGCGGGAGATGATTTTCTTCCGCCGTTTCGAGGAACGCTCCTTTGAAGCCTACATGGAACGTAAGATCGGCGGCTTCCTTCATTTATATTCCGGACAAGAAGCGGTTGCGACCGGTGTGCTGGAAATGGCCAAGCCCGGCCACGACTACGTCATCACCGGTTACCGCGACCATGTGCATGCCATCAAGGCCGGCGCGCCGGCGCGCGAGGTGATGGCCGAGCTGTACGGTAAAGAGACCGGTTCGTCGCGCGGTCGCGGCGGCTCCATGCATATCTTCGATCCGAGCGTGAATTTCATGGGTGGCTATGCCTTGGTCGGGCAGCCGTTCCCCCTAGCGGCGGGACTGGCGCTTGCCTGCAAACATAAAAAGACCGATCAAATTGCGATTTGCTTTCTCGGCGACGGCGCCAATAACCAAGGTACGTTTCACGAGACTTTGAATATGGCGTCGGTGTGGAAGCTGCCGGTGCTATTTGTATGCGAGAACAATATGTACGCCATCGGCACACGCATCGATCGCTCGACCGCGGTCACCGATCAATATAAGCGCACCTGTGGCTACAACATCCCGTCGAGCCAGCACGATGGTCAAGATATCGAAACGGTGATGGAAGCGGCGAAGAAGGCGGTCGATCACGTGCGTTCCGGCAAGGGCCCTTACTTTATCGAGTACCTCACCTATCGCCTGCGCGGCCATTCCATGTCCGACGCCGGGACCTATCGTAGCAAGGAAGAAGTCGAAGAATGGGCGAAGCGCGATCCGATCCTGATTTACGCCGAGAAATTGAAGAAGGCCAAGGTCGTAACCGATGCTGATATCAAGGCGATGGAAAAGGAAGTGCAAAACGAAATCGAAACCGACGTCATTAAATTCGCCGAAGAAAGTCCGGAGCCGCGCGTGGAAGATTTAAATAAGTATTGCCTCGACGATAGCCGCGATCCGCGCTGGATCGGCCCGTTACAAACCAACGGGGGTCAATAATGGCAGAGATGGCTTACTGGGAAGCGATTCGTCGCGCCCACGATGA
>CAZCAK010000064.1:0-8072 GCA_964496605.1 uncultured Acidiferrobacteraceae bacterium
GGAGGGCGTGCGGGAGGCCGTGCGCAAGATGCTTGGCGACGTGGCGACGACGCAGACGCCGCTCGGGCTCATGGCGTCGCATTCCGACCAGGAGAAGCTGGACCAGGCGATCGCGGATGCGCGCGCGGCCGTCGAGACGTACAACGCGACGGCCAAGCGCACGTTCATCACGCCCTGGATCGTCCAGATGGCGCTCCGGGCGGACGAGTCGACGCTCAAACAGGTCGCCACCGAGGTGAAGGATCTCCTTGCGGCGATGGACGCCGGCATCCAGAAGCGCGACGCCGAGGCGATCCGCGAGGCCGCCCGGCGGGCCAAGATGTACGCCGAGATGATGGACGAGGCTCACGGCGAGATCGTGATCGCCGCGATCGAGGAGGCCCGGCGGCACGCCAAGGAAGTCGCCAAGGCGGTGAAGGAGCGCGGTGACGCGGCACTGACCGAAGTGCTTGCGTGCGATTCCGCCGCTCGGAAGGCGGCCCTGAACGCGGCCCGCGCCGCGTTTCTCGACGTGGAGGGGGATGCGGTGGAGATCGTCCCGATCGCGGTGCAGGCTGCGCGGGCGCTGGACGTGGAGTCGGACCCGCCCGCGGCCGAGAGCCCGATCGTCGAGAAGGTGGGCGTCGAGGAGCTGCCGGAGACCCCGGACTTCCCTGTGGCTTCGGAGGAAAACGCGGACGATCCGGACGCGAGCCGGGCGGTGGACAAAGACGCGGCGGAGTTCTCGAAGGCGGCTGGGGCCGAGGGCGGGGAGGCGATCGATGTTGGGTGATCCTGCCGAGGTGTTGGCGAAGTTCGTCGACACGATCGAGGCAACGGGAGGCGTGATCGCAAAAGAGAACGGCACGCTCGTGCCGGTTTGTGACGAGGACTGGATTGATCTTGGAGGCGTCTACGAAGACGCTTGCCTTGTTCTCGGTCGCAAGATGAAAGTCCGCGATGAGGGCTTCGAGGTTTCGGATGTATGAACGCGTCCTTCGCCTTCTCGGGTTCGCGCCGCAGCTTTCAGGCAACTGGGAGACGGTCGGGCGCATGGAGCGGAGCACGCACTACTACCGTCTGTGCGTCGATCGGACGGGATCGATGGGCGTCGAGGTGTTCGGCCGCCGCTTCTCGGGCGACGTGCACTTCACGCGCTGGCCGGACGGGAGCACGTCGCTCAGCGGCGAAGCTCGGTTCGAGCCGCGGGAGGAAGCATGATCGAGAAAGACGTGCTGACGGAGGATCAGTGGGAGGAGTTCCTCGCTCGATTGGAGGGTTCTGAAGGCTGCGACTTCCGGCAGAAAATCCCGGGCGATGTGAAGTCCATCACCTGGAAGTGCTCAAATGGTCGTAGTCGTCCCTTCGCCGAGAAAATCCTCAAGGAGATGGGAATCTCCGTCGCGAAGATCGCCGATGTGATGACGTTCTGCGACGAACACGGCGGGTACTGCGACTGCGAGATCGTATTCAATGTCGCGGGGGCCGTGGAGGGAGGATCATGAACACCACCCACGGCGTCAAGATGTCCCCCGCGATGGCGAACCTCTGGCGGTTCATCCAGGAGCAGGGGATCAACCTCTGCGACTTCTCCACCGACGAGTGCGTGGAGCGCGAGCAGGAGAAGCTCAAGGCCGGCGAGGAAGTCCTGCTGCGCCGGATTGCGGCCACGGCCCCGCCTTCGCGCGAGCTGGAGCACTTGCTCGCCGACTACCGCGCGATCATGAATCGGAGGCCGCACGAGCGGACCGACCGGGCGATGCAGGCGTCCGAGGCGGCGGCACTCCGGGCCAGGGGGATGGCGGAGGACGAGATCGCCAAGCAGATCGAGGAGAAAGCAAGATGAGCACGGGGCGCATGATTCTGGGCATCACTGTCTCCATTCACGACGGGCATTTCCCGCTCAAGGTCGCGAATCTGGCCGGCGAAGGCGCCAAGCGGATCGAACGGCTTCTCGGCGATGCGGGAGCTTCCGCCAGCCAGATGCGGGAGGATGGCACCTGGATCTTGTACTACGCGCTGCGCGGAGTTTACGCACTCGACGTGCCGGGCAAGGATCAGAAGGTCTTGATTCTCAAGACTGGGGCGGCGCTCTTCGTTGATGGTGAGAGCGACGAGTACGTGGACGCGAACGCGAAGGGGAAATTCCCCGTGCTCAAGCGCTTCGTTCCGAACTTCGCGTGTGATGGCAAGCACGCAGGCACCGTCTCGGATTATCATCCGATCACGAAGGACGAAGTCCGGTTCCTGCTCGCGGTCGCCTCCGTCGCGAAGTTCACGCGCGGGTCTGGCATGTGCTACGCGCAGACTGTGAGCCAGATTCAAGTCCGTCTCGGGCAGGCGATCGAAGGCTGCACGTGTCCGCGTTCGATCGAGGGGCCGATTGCGCAACAGGAAAATCGGCTGGACGAAACTTATGTCAGATACCTGCAATCGGAACGGGAACTGCCGTTCGACGATCGCACGCTCGACGAGATGTACGGGCTGATCACAGGAATGGTGGTCACGCCGACCATCCGGCAGCTCGCGTTGGATGTGGAGGAGTGATGACGTTCGACGCTCGCGATCTTCGTGAAGATGTCCGGCCGCAAGGTCGACCGCGATCGGGACGGCGGCGTGCTCTACAAGGCCGCCGCCGAGATCCACCAGTGCACCGTCTTGCCCGCCTCGACCGCGGCCTTGATCTCGTCGAGCGTCATGGCGCGAACTCCGAATCCGGGATCGGATTTCCTTGCGGCACGCCGCCCGCGTCTCCGGACCCTTCGGATCCAGCTCGGCGGACACGATCTCCAGCCCGACTCCGAATCCGGCGTACCGCGTCGTCAAGGACAAGATCGGCCAGTGGTTGATCGTGTGCGACATCAACGGCTACACCATCGGGCTGACGTGGATGGACGGCGTGACGGTGAACGGCCGCCCGGACGAGTTCTACGTCGCCGAATCTGTGCTTGACAAGCCGTCGTCTTGAGCGCCGCTGTGATCTCCGGAGGTGCGATTATGACGAAGCGCTGGTACGAGGGACGCGGCGGCGGAGGCATCAAGGCCAAGATGCTGCGTCTCGTTGTCGATGTCGCGAAGCAGGCCAAGGTCAAGATGGCGATCGGCGGGGGCGTCGCGATCGCGGCGCGCGGATACCGCCGCGACACGATGGACGTGGACGCCTTCTTCCATTACGAGGACCAGCAGAAGGTGCTCCGCGCGTTGAACGTGCTCGCGGCCGACTACGCGTTGGAGAAGCTGGATCCGTCGCATTGGATCGCGGTCCCGCCCGGCGCCGAGCCGGACGAGCGCATCGATCTCCTCTTCGCTTCCGGCGATCCGGAGGAGAGCGCGATCGAGATGGCGACGAAGGCGGACTGCCTGGGCGTCGTCGCGCCGACGTTCACGACCGAATGGCTCGTCGTGTCCAAGTTCCTTGCGGAGCGCGGGGAGGCAAAGGACGTGCTCGACATCTGGGCGCTCTACCAGCGCGGGGCC
Organism: uncultured Acidiferrobacteraceae bacterium; assembly: GCA_964496605.1. Classification (GTDB taxonomy): domain Bacteria; phylum Pseudomonadota; class Gammaproteobacteria; order Acidiferrobacterales; family CAZCAK01; genus CAZCAK01. The sequence continues at coordinate 3,457 of CAZCAK010000064.1, forward strand.
TTCGACGTGAAGGACGTCGTCAAGCGGCTCCGGCAGATGGGTCTCCGGGAGGACGCCAAGAAGTTCCCGGCGTTCATCGAGAAGATCCAAAACCTCAAGTCTCGTTCTTAAAGGCGACGAGCTGCCATTGCGATCAGGAGAGTACATGTCTCACTTCACGAAGGTCAAGACCAAGATCAATAGCCTCCCCGCGTTCATCGCCGCCCTCGACAAGCTGGGCCTGCGCTACACCGTCGGCGTGGGCCAGCCCGCGATCGTCTCCGGCTACATGCACCAGACGATCGAGGCGGAGATCTCGATCCACGTCGTGCGCGGCTACGACATCGGCGTGGTCAAGGGCATGGACGGCAACTACGAGCTCGCGGGCGACTGGTGGGGCTTGGAGAGCTTCACCGGGCGCACCGAGCGCGAGCACGTGGACAAGATCGCCAGGGCGTACTCGCTGGAGCGGGTGACGATGGCCTGCAAGGAGGCCGGGTACGAGTTCGAGCAGGCGCCGGCCTGGAACGAAGAGACGCAAGAGGCGGAGATGGTCGCCTGCCGGTGGTCGTGATGGCCGGCAAGATCAATCCTCGTGCCCAACGCACAGCCGTTCTTCGGAGAGCAGACGTGTTGACGCGCGTCGTGAACAGGTGCATCGCGGAAGGTGCGCCGGTCTATGTCGAGGAACGGCCGATGAAGACCGAAGCCGAGATCATGCGGTCCGCCGCGCGCTGGCTCCTCGACAACGGCTACCTGGACGACAATCACAGTGACGACTGCGATCGGAGCGGCGATCGCGATTGCTGCGAGGCGCGGAAGTGCTTGGCGCGGCTGCTCAACGACCCGGACGTGGCGGGGAGCGCGGCGCGGGAAGCCGAGACGTTCCTGAAGCTGGAGGGCTGAGATGAAAGTCGAGTTCGTGCTTCGCGTCACGGTCGAGGCCGAAAGCGCGCAGGAAGCATACGACGCGCTCGCGGAGCACGTCGACAGCTTGGAAGGTCCGATCGTGGCGTGGGGATCGGAGACCTACGCGGTCGACGGCGGAGAGCCGCAGGACACCGAGGACTTGTTCCTTGGCGGAAAGGAAGATTGATGGCCAAGTCCACCCTGAAGATCACCATCGCCGAGGACGGCTCGGTCAACGTGAAGGTCGCCGGCATTGCCGGATCGTCCTGCCTCGACGCGACCAAGTTCCTGGAGGACGCGATGGGTGGGGGCGTGCAGGCACAGGAGATGACCGAGGAGTTCTATCAGGCCGAAGTGCAGGCCGAGATCGAGCAGGGGACGTAGATGCCCGCGAAGACTTCTCGTGGCGTCGAACAGCGGTATTGCGTGGATCCACGTCATGCGACTCCGTGTCCGTGTGGAATCGGTACATCTTCCTGTTCCGGCTGTGAAGCGGACTGCGATCCGAAGAGGGTCTTCTTCGGCTCGTTGGAAGATGCGACCAAGGTACTGCGTCACGTTCACGGAGCGGGGGTCATGAGGCCCTGCACCGACGCGGAGCACGCGCTCGCCGTCAAGCGCGGCATCTTGACCGACGAGGAGATCCACAAGCTGGAGTCCGCGCTCCGGAAGGCGCGGCAGGCCGTGTTCTCCGAGGACGAGGCGATCGCGGATGCGGCCTCCGCCGCGATCACGGAGATCAAGGCGAAGCTCGCGCCGATGTGGGAGGCGTAGCACCAAAAGACGCAGAACGACGCGGCTGCCGCCAAGATGCGGCTCTGGGAGTAGGCGATGAACGATCTTCCAACCGAAGAGGAGTGCGGGAAGTTGTGGGCGAATCACTTGTGGACGCGCGCCACGGAGGAGCAGCGGAAGCTGACCTTCACGCAGGCGATCCGCGAGATCGGCCACGCCATCCTGTTCGAGGGAAGTCCCGTCCAGCAGGGCGCGGAGGCGCGCTGGTCCGAACTTCAAAAGCAGGTCAAGGAGAACGTCTGATGGCGATCCGATCCACCGGCACGGCGACGATCACGTTCGGGCTCGTCTCCGCCCCGGCCAAGCTCTACACCGCGACCGAGAGCAAGTCCGAAGTCTCTTTTCACCTACTCCATGCGGGGTGCGGATCTCGGCTCAAGCAGCAGTACGTGTGCGCTGCGGACGGCCAGGTGGTCGAGCGCGACCGGATGGACAAGGGTTACGAGCATGCCAAGGGCCAGTTCGTGACCTTCACCGCCGACGAGATCAAGGCGCTTCAGGAAGAAGCCTCCGAGGCGATCGACGTGGTCGAGTTCGTCAAGGCCGATGCCGTCGACCCGATCTATTTCGACAAGGCGCAGTTCCTCGCCCCGGACAAGGGCGGACAGAAGGCGTTCGCCCTCATCCTGGAGGCGATGCGAAGGACCGGGCGGCACGCGATCGGCAAGTACGCGGCCCGCGGCAAGCAGTCGATCGTGCTCCTCCGGCCGTACTTCGGCGGCATGGTGGTCCACACGCTCCGGTACGGCGACGAGGTGCGGGACGCGATCGAGGCGGAGCCCGCGAGGCTGGACGAGGAGACGATCGCGATGGCCGTCCAGCTCGTGGAGGCGAAGGCGTCGGACTGCTTCGATCCGAGCAAGTACCGGGACGAGGTGAAGGAGCGGATGCTCGCGGCGATCGCCGCGAAGATCGAGGGCGCGGAGGCGCCGGTTCGGGTGGAGAAGCAGTCGGGTCAGGTGATCGATCTCATGGAGGCGCTCAAGGCGTCGCTTCGGAGGGCGGCGTGATCGTCTACAAGTGCAGCCAGTGCGGCGCGGAGGACTCCGAAGGAGGCCCGGAATCACGGCTGGCATCGCCGGCCGCTGATCCTGATCCTCGACGACGGGACGGCGATCTACCCGTCGTCGGACGACGAGGGCAACGACGCGGGCGCGATCTTCGGCGCGGGCAAGGACGGGTCCGACAAGTCGTTCCCGGTGCTATGATTGGTCGGCGCTGCGAGGGGATGTGAGCGGAGTCCTGCGAATAACGAGGCCGCGCCCCCGCATCGCCGACCGCAAGGAGGCAATGGTAATGGGCGGGATCGTCGGCTTGACCATTCGGTTCGACAAGGATCGGACCTACCGCGGGTCGTGCTGGACCACGTGGACCAAGTTCCGGGAGAGGTTCGAACCGGAGCGGACGCCTTGGATGGACAAAGCGTGGATCGACATGACCGGCTGGGATCGCGTGGCGGCCCACGCCGCGTCCGATCGACAAGGACAGCCCGCCGCTCATCGGCGTCGTGTTCGACGAGCCGCACGGAAAGCAGAAGCGCGACGGTTTCTATGAAGATGAAATCGTCCGGCTGGAGGCTTGATGGACTACAAATTCAAGATCGGCGACAAGGTGATTTTCGGCCTGGACCGCGGCGCGAAGACGCGCGGCACGGTGCTCCGGTTCGCGGTCCGTCGGGGCAATCCAGCCTACAAGATCTCGCAGGACGAGCCGCGCAACAGCCGGCCGATCGGCACGGTCTGGACGGTCGCCGAAACTCTCGTGGAGCCTGCGGCCTATCCGCGCGGCGTGCGGGTCCACGCCGGGATCGTGTCGGCCGCCTCGCGCGAGGCCGTCGAGGCGGCCAAGACGTCGGGCAAGGCGCTCGGGATCTGCGAGAACGATCACGCGTTCTTGTCCACCGGATCGGCGTCGGTTTCGATCGTCACCTGGCCCGTGTTCCGCGCCGCCGTCCTCGCCGAAGCGCGCCGCCACCCCGACCTTGCTTGCGGCATTCTTGCTCGTACTGGATTCGGCCCCGCGCCCAAACGGCTCCCTCGTGACCGCAGCCGACGCCCGCGCCCACTACAGCGCAGCCGAGGCGGCATTCCGCGCGCTCACGGAAAGCGACGAGTGGGCGCACGCGCGCGAAGCTGCTCGACGAAGCTGCTGCCCGCGTCAACGCCACCGCGACGAACGGCGCCCGCTGCGAGGTGAAGGACGGCCGGTTGCGGATCGTGGTGCCGTGCGCGAGCGAGGCGGGCGCGATGGCGATCATGCGGGTGTTGTGCGACAACAAGGGAGAGTGAGATGGCAGACGGACACATGGACCCGATCTTCCTGTCTGACGGTATCTATACGGATCATCGTCCAAGCGGGCGCCTCGGCGCGATCGATGCGGTAATCGAAGCGGCACGGTTGCGCGCCAAGGTCGATGGCGTTGTATGGCTCATCTTCAATGGCACGTCCGTCCGTGTGATGGACGGAGATACCGCAGTCGACGTTTACCAGCGATGGACGACGCGTCGCGAGGCATACCAACGCAGCCACGGGATCCGATGACTCCGACCAACACCGAACGCGCCGCCCTTGCGCGTCTCATCGCAGCCGGCGGCACCCTCACCGCGACGGCATGGCGCGCGGCGCGCGGGAATCTTGCGGCTGGGCGCGAGTCGTCATATGGATTGCGCGGGCGGTCGGAGTACGGCGGGCACGTCAAGGTCATGCACTCACTGCGAGCGCGCGGATGGGTCATCGGCACCGGCGGCTCATGGACTCCACAGATCACCGACGCAGGACGCGCTGAACTCGCGCGCGCCGAAGCAGCGGCGAAATGACCCGCCCCCTCCCTCCCTCCGAGCGTCGCCCCCGTGGCCGCCCCGTCGGCTGGCGCAAACCGGGCGGGCAGTCGGTGCAGATCCCCGCGCGCATCCCGCCCGCCCTTCTCGCGCGTC
>CAZCAK010000065.1:0-7998 GCA_964496605.1 uncultured Acidiferrobacteraceae bacterium
TTGCGCCAGATCTTCCAGGCGCTCGACCAGGACTTTGAATTGGCTATAAGTCATTCGGTTTAAGTATAAATGCTGTCCCATCGCTCGGCGCGTCGGCATACAATAGGCTATGGACGCAGTGCAGATCGAACTACTTTCGAATGATTCTAAGTCGATCGCCCAAATCGCGCATTGGTATTTTGCGACTTGGCGTGATCTCTATGCGCCGCTGACCGAGGACGAGGTCGCGCAGACGATCGCAACCCGTACGCAACGTGAGCACGCACCCTTATCGCTCGTCGCCTTGGTCGGGATGCAGCTGGTCGGCGTGGTCGCATTGAAGGAGCACGATTTTCCGACACGGATGGATTTGAGTCCCTGGCTCGCGGGCCTATATGTCGATCGCCCGTGGCGGCGGCGCGGCATCGGCGCGCAGCTGGTGCGCGCGCTGGAACAGAAGGCGGCATCGATCGGTATCACACAGCTTTATCTTTACACGCCGGACGCGGAGGATTTTTACCGTCGTCTCGGCTGGCAATGGCGCGAGTCGCTGCCGTTCAAGCAACGCCTCGTGAGCATCATGGAAAAGCAGCTGGACCCTCTATAGATGAGTTTGTTCATCTGGGCCGCCGCCGCGCCGGCGTGGGTGCAGTGGTTCGCGCAGGATGCGGATGGGCGTTGGTGGGGTTATGCGCATGCGCCGAATCAAAGCGAACGCGGCTGGTATGAGAATGAAATCGGCGACTGTATTGCGCTGGGTATTGCGGCGCCGAATCCCAATTGGGAGCAGTCGCTGATTCGACGCGATGCACTATTGCATCCGCAATAGGCCGTGCCATCCTCTATATTGAGGGTATAAACCACAGGGGTGAGGATAATGTTCAAAAGTTTATTAATAATATTCTTATTGGCGCTTAGTCTCGGCGCCTATGCCAGCAACAAGGACGACGATGCGACCGCCGCGCGTTTGTTCAAGGCGCAGCAGGGGTTGGCGGAGCAAGGCAACGCCCAAGCGCAATATTATTTAGGCGAGATGTACGAGCTCGGTCTCGGCACGCCGGAAAATATCAACCAGGCGGTCGTGTGGTACCGCAAGGCCGCGGCACAAAATCACCGTATGGCGCAGCGAAAATTATCCGAGCTCGCGAAGGATGCGGAGCAAGCCGCCATCGTGAAGACCAAGGTCGAGGCACCGGCACCGGTGCTGAAGGCGCAACCGCAACCAGAACCGGTAGTCGCGGCACCGGTAACGAAGCCGGTTGCGAAGTCGCCCGCGAAACCGAAAGACGATGGCAAGTTGGCGAAGGCCGAGGCGGCGCGTGAAGCCGCGAAGGCTGAGGCGGATGCGAAACAGGCCGAAGTCGCCGCCGCGCGTGCCAAGGCAAAGAAGGAAGCCGCCGAGAAAGAAAAGCGCAAGGCGATGGCAAAAGCGGCACTCGAACGCATGAAAGCCGACGCCAAGAAAAACGGTATCGGATATTAATCGAATGCCAGGGATGGCAATCGATTCCGTTTTAACGATACACCGGCGTGATATACCAGCGGTACTTCGCGCCTAATATTCTCGCTCTACGAAACCTGCCCCATCCTGAATTTTCCGTACGCTAATACGCGCTCATTAATCCGATGTCCGCAGCACGCTCGCGATCGAGATATCGAGGCTGTCGTTCACCTCAAACCGCGGTAAGGCAAATCGTGGCGGATATTCCACCGCACTGAGATAAAGCCCTTGCGGCGGTGCGGTAATGCCGGCGGCAGTACGATCGCGTGCCTGCAATACCTCTTGTGCCCATTCGGTTGATTGCTCGCCGGCGCCGATGCTCATCAATACACCGGCGATATTGCGCACCATGTGATGCAGAAACCCATTCGCCGCGACCGCGATCGTGACGTATTCGCCGCGACGCGTGACATCGAGCCGCCGCAACTCGCGCACCGGATTTTTTGCCTGGCATTGCATGGCGCGATACGAGGTAAAGTCGTGTGTGCCGATTAAACTGCTCGCCGCGGCTTGCATGCGTGCGACATCGAGCGGGCGATAATCCCAGCTCACGCGCGCATCGAGCAGCGCCGGGCGCACCGCGCGATTCAAAATCACATAACGATATTCGCGCCCGGTGGCGGAGAAGCGCGCATGAAACTCCTCGTCCACCGTCTTTGCCCAGAGCACCGCGATATCGTTCGGCAGATTGCTATTCGCGCCGCGCACCCACGAATACTCGCTGCGCACGGCATCGGTGTCGAAGTGCACCACTTGCTGTAGTGCGTGTACGCCGGCATCGGTGCGACCGGCGACGTGCACGCGAATCGGCTGGTCGGCGACGCGCGTCAACGCCGCTTCCACCGCGGCTTGAATCGTGCGCACGTCGCGCCCTTGTGCGTCCGGCGCCTGTAACTGCCAGCCGGCATAGCCGGAGCCGTTATATTCCAAACCGAGGGCGATGCGCATGGCGCGGCATTGTACTGGAGGATGAAGCGCGACGTGCGATGTTTATCGCGCGCGCCAAGCGGCGACCGCCAACGCCAGCCAGCCAAACATCAACAAGCTGCCGCCGAACGGCGTGACCGCGACGAAGCCGCGCGTGCCGGTTAAGCTAAACGCGAACAGACTACCGCAAAACAATAACGTACCGATGACGAATAGCGCACCGGCGACGCTCAAGCTGCGCCGCGGCCGTTGCTGTGTCAGCGCGCCGACGCCGAGCAGCGCCAATGCGTGATACATCAGATAGCGTTGCGCCAGCTGAAAATTATCGGCGCCTCCAGTTGTGGCCAGGGTCGCCTTGAACATGTGCATACCCATGGCGCCTGAGGCGACCGCGACCAAACCAAACACCGCGCCGAAAATAACCCAAGGTCTCATCGTCGTCTCCCGTTAGAGGCACCATCATAACGCGAGACGAAAAAAAAGGCCGGGCAATGCCCGGCCTTTGGAGTAACAAGATCCTTAGTCGTGGATCTTATTATCCTTGGTTTCATGTAAGAACAAGGAGCCGACCACGAGCGTCAGCAAGGCGACGATGATCGGATACCACAGACCGTAATAAATATCGCCGGTGGCCGCGACCATGGCCGTCGCCAGCAATGGCAGCATACCGCCGAACCAGCCATTACCGATGTGGTACGGGAACGACATCGAGGTGTAGCGAATACGTGCCGGGAACATCTCGACCAGGAACGCCGCGATCGGTCCGTACACCATGGTGACGTAGATGACCATAATAAATAAGATCGCCACGGTCATGACTTTATTGATCTGCGTCGGGTCGGCTTTTTCTGGATAGCCGGTGGACTTCAGTGCGTACTTTAGCTTCGCCTCGTCCCAACCGACGACCTCAATATTGCCGATCGTGGTCACCACCTTATCGCTTACCGCCGGTACTGACTTAAACGACAAGCCCGACTTGGTCAGAAAATCCTTGGTGCGATCGCATTCCGAGAACTTCGTCGTCGGCAACACGAATACGTGCATGGCGCAATCCTTGGCGTTGGCCGCGACCGTAATCGGCGTGTTGGTTTGATACTGTTCCAGCGTCGGATTGACGTAGTGCGTCAGCGCCTTGAATAGCGGGAAGTACGTCACCGCAGCGATCAAGCAACCGGCCATGATGATGCGTAAGCGCCCGAAGCGATCCGAGAGCGCGCCGAAGAAAATAAAAAACGGCGTGCCCAGTAATAACGCGATCGCAAGCAGGATGTAGGCGGTGAGGTAATCCATCTTGAGCGTAATGGTCAAGAAGAAGAGGGCGTAGAACTGCCCCGTATACCACACGACGCCTTCACCCGCGGCGGCACCGAACAGCGCCAGCATGACATACTTATTATTAGGGTAGCGCAGGAAGCTATCGGTCAGCGGCGACTTGGAGCCGCGGCCCTCGGCCTTCATGCGCTGGAACACCGGCGACTCGGCCAACTTCAAGCGGATATAAACCGAGAATACCAATAACACCAGCGACACCAGGAACGGCAAGCGCCAGCCCCAGTCGGAAAATGTCTTCGCGTCCATGCCGGCGCGGGTGCTACCGATGATTAATAAGGAGAGGAACAAACCGAGTGTCGCCGTGGTTTGGATCCAGCTCGTGGCATAACCGCGACGATTATCCGCCGCATGTTCCGCGACGTAGGTCGCAGCGCCACCGTACTCGCCGCCGAGTGCGAGACCTTGTAATAGCCGTAGCGTCACTAATAATACCGGCGCGGCCCAACCGATTTTTTCGAACGTTGGTAGTAAACCGACGGCGAAGGTCGAGATACCCATAATGACGATGGTGATGAGGAAGGTGTATTTGCGTCCGGCCATATCGCCGATGCGTCCGAATAACACCGCACCGAACGGCCGGACCAAGAAGCCGGCGGCGTAAGTCGCGAATGCCGATAGCAGCGCCGCGGTTTCATTGCCTTTAGGAAAAAATAGCGCCGCAAAAAACGGCGCCAGCGTGGCGTACAAATAAAAATCGTACCATTCGAACACGGTACCCAGCGAAGATGCAAAGACGACACGGCGTTCTTCCGCCGCGCTTATGGGTTGCCCGTTGTTATAAGTTGTGGCGTTGCTCATTGGTCACCTCTCAGCGATCGTACTGCATACAGGTGCCGTAATGGCACGGACTTGCAGACAGCAGGATTAGCGACGGCGGCGACCTTCGAACATCGTTACGCATGCTTCTCTCCTAGTGGTGGTTCGCGCTGCAGTACATAGCCGCAGCGCGGGGCGAGCCCAAGAGAACTCTAGCATGCAGACAACAACTTACGCGCGATTATCATCATTTGCTTATATCGCGCAGGACCTGGACGATAGTATGAGCAGTGGGTGTGTAATGCTTGGCTAAAAACGCGATCTCGAGGCGCTACTTGGCGGCGGGTTGCGTCGGTCGTTGTAAGCCGCGTTGTTGCAAGATTTGGGTGAACTCGCTCGACATCAGTGTATCGACGAAGACTTGTGTGGCTTCGCGTTGACGCGCACTCCAGTCGCCTTTCACCTTCACGATATAGCGTACGGTGGTTTTGGTTCCGGGCAGCGGTTGCGGATTATCCACGGTGCCGCCGAGCGCAACGATGTCGAATTGATTGGGAAAGGTTTGCTTAATGTAGCGCGCGAGATGATAAATAATCAAAGCCGCGTCCCCTTTGCCGTAGGCAATAGACCAGGGCACGTCGCGATGGTGAATATGCGGACCCGCGAGCCACTTGCCCGGTGTGTTGCTATTGAAGATGGCATTCACCAGTCGATCGGCGTTCATGTCCGCGGGCGCTTGCGCATCTTTCGACGCAATGCCATACAGCGTTTCGGCGTAGCTCTTGAATGCGCCGGCCTCGCGTTCCGGATTCGGCGAGACGTAATGCACATCGGCGCGCGCGAGATCCCACACGGTTTTAATATTTTTCGGATTGCCTTTCTTGACCAGAATTGCCTCGCCGCGGTCTTCGTAAAGTGCGAGCGGTTCACCATCGGCGAGCCCGGCTTGTTGGAGCTTTTTGATTTGCTCCATGCCGGCCACCGCGACTTGCGGGCGACAGGTGTTATAGAGATTGCCGAATTGCAGCCCGCCGTTCGGTATTTGCTTTAGGAACTGCGGCGGGCTGGTCGAGTACCAGGCGTTTTTCAGCGGCCGATCTTTAAACTTGGCCAGAAAGCGTGGCCAAATGTCGTGCAACGCCGGGTGATAATTACCTTCGCTCGATAATACGAAGTCACAGTCGTTGATCTCGCCATGGAAGTCGAATAATACGTTCGACGTCGGGTCGTTGAGATTTGGATCCTTGTCGCCCGCATCGTATGGCCACATCAATAACTGCGGGGCGTCGATCTGCGGCTTGCCCTGAATCGGCGGCAGGTCGGCGGCGAATAACGGCGAGCACAATAAACCCAGCGCGGCGACCGAAACCAAACGACGGAACTCCATGAACTGATCTCCTTGTTGTGGATATCCGGCAGTATAGCAAGCACAAACACACAGCCAACCGCCAAGGGTCCGATCCGCGCAGCACATCTTGCCACGCGACGACATAGCCCTTAGGCTTCGAAGCTTGAGGGGAGGGCGATGAAAACGACCGTATTAGTCATTCTCGTGACGTTTGCGATATTTCAAAACTGGGATCGACTCGGGCGCGTGTTCCACAAAGCCGAACCGATTAAGGAAGGCGATGTCGTTCTCTACGCCACTTCGTGGTGCGGTTATTGTAAATTAACGCGCCAGTATCTCGCCCAGAACAATATCCCTTATACCGAATACGATATCGAAACCTCCGGCGACGGTCGTCATCGCTACAATCAGCTCAATAAGACCGGTGTACCGGTGCTCGATATCAAAGGCACTATCGTCGCTGGCTACAAGCCCGACGACATTCGGACCGCTTTAGAGCAGTAGCGCGATGACGTTAAGTTCCAGAACGAAGTCTTGCACGGCTGCCCTTAGAGCCACGCGCCGAGTTCGCCGAGCGCGGTCGAATGTAATACATACTCCACGCGATGCTCGAGTGCCAGCCGGCGCGTGTGGAACAATAATCGCGCCGCCGTGCGCACATCGCGTTTGGCGGCGGCATCGGCATACTCCGCGACATAGCCCCACATATGCTGCAGCGCATTGAACAAGGGTTTCGCCGGCGGGGCCCGACGCAGTAGATCGATCAGCTCTTCGCTCAAGGTGCACCAATCGGTATTCGCGCGCATGCGCGCGACTGCGTAGCCGATCGCTTGATAACGCCGCGCATCGCGCGCCATGACCGAGTACTTGTGTTGCGCCCAAAGCTCGTGGCCGTTGCGCGGTAAGGGAATGCGTCCGGACGATTTACCGAGATACTTCTGTTTCAACAGCGCGTATTGCGTGCAGGGCGCATCGAGGTAATCCGCCGGCCATTTGCCGCGCCGCGTGCGCAAGACGACCGCCGTTTGCTCACTGAATCCGCGCACTGTCATCTCGGCGCACAATTGACGATGGCGTCGCCGCAAGGCCCAACCGAATTCCTTCCAGCGCAGGGTTTCCGGATGACGCGAGTAGCCGAGCTTGCGATTTTTAATAATCGAGACGATGCCATGTAACTCACGATGCTCGCCGAGCAAACTGCGATCGTTGAGATAACCCGGATCGATGTCCCAGATGCGCATAAGGTTTTTACTTGATCGAAGCAGCAGCGTAACGCCGATACGACTGCGAGACAATGTACCGCCGTTGTTACGGTCATCGTCGGTGTGACGGTACCGGTGTGTAGCAGATAAAAGCGGTTTAATTAGTGCAGGGTTAGTTCACGTAACTGGCATCATACGACGAACGTGCCTCGATGCCGGGTCTTCATGGAGCCTGCTGAACGCGGGCAGAAATTCTCAATTCGCGAACGCGGACTTTCGGCCTTGTTAATGGGGTGCTAAACATTATCGAGCGCAACCGTCATTGTCGGCAGAATGACCCGGCGAGGTCTTTCTTTCTCCTCAATATTTGTCATATTGGACGACACCTTAAACTTCTGTGCTTGGCAGCGAGGGAGCAGCTTGGTACACGGAATATTTCCATCGTCGTTTCGCTCCGTGCGCTTTCGCGTTGTGCTCATCATATTCGTCGTGTTGTCGGCGCCGATTTATTTTGCTTATCGGAAGGATATCGATGAAGCACGCGAGTATGTGGATCGGGGAAGCCAGATCGCGCAAACCAAATGCGGGCCGATTGAGTACGCGATCGCCGGCAATGGATCACCGGTGCTGGTGGTGCACGGCGCCGGCGGCGGTTTCGACCAAGGGCTTGCGCTAGCGCGGCTTCTTATCGCCGGTGGCTTTCAGGTCATCGCGCCGTCCCGCTTTGGCTATCTGCGCACGCCGATGCCGGAAAACCGCAGCCGTCTTGCCGAGACGCAGGCGGATGCGCACGCATGCCTGCTCGACCATCTCAAACTTTCCAAGGTGGCCGTGTTTGGCGTCTCGGCGGGTGCGCCGTCGTCGATGCGGTTTTGCTTCAAGCAGCCGGAGCGGTGTTCGGCGCTGGTGTTAATGGTGCCGGCGTATCCGGCGACGGCGAAGGGCGAGCAGCG
>CAZCAK010000066.1:0-7996 GCA_964496605.1 uncultured Acidiferrobacteraceae bacterium
GTGCGGTCACCGCGCCGATCCGTGGGGCTGCGTCGCGATTCCGGTGCGGTTCCATGAGGAGGCGCGCGCGGTCGAGGCCGTACTCCGTGCGCTCGAGGCCCGGCCGATCCGTGGCGTCCTGGCCGTTGGCGATCCGCGGCACCGATGCGGGCGGATGCGCAAAAGCCCAATCTGCCCCTGCGGCACGGCTAAAGTCCCCCAGCGTTGCGGTGTAAACACGATAGGCCGCAGCCTCGTTGATCGGATGCGGTAAGAACAGGCGCAGGCCGCTATCGATCAGGGTCGCCACATCGCGTATGCCGTGAGGATTGCCCTTGCGGACCAATAGAACATTCCCTTGGCTACGCATAAACGGTCGATGCGGTTCTACTAGGTAGCCGGCCGCGACGGCCTGGTCCAGGATCGCCGGCGGGCTAATAAAAACGTGCGCCGACAGACGTAGGCGCAGATTACCGATCTCGATATCAGGGTGACGTAATAGCGGTAGTATCGCCGGCGGCGGTAACGTTAAATAGAACAGCTCGGCGAGCCCCTCGGTGGTCGCGAACTGCGCCAACGCCTCCTGCAGCGCCATATGATGATTACCGTCCGAAAACACCCGTAGTTCAGCGTTCGGGTTGCCGTGAAAATCGAGGCAAATATTGCTGTGACTATGGCTAAAGCGGTGGGCGGTATTGTTGGTAACTGCATGCTCTTGTGGCCATTTTAGGGTAGCCATGCACTCTCCGTCGCTCAAAATGTGAATCATAGATCGCCATTCGTCGGCGCCAGCACCACCGCCCATCAGCCGGCGCTCGCATTTTTTGAACCCACAATGGAAATGCCACGCGATTTAGCTAGAGTTCAAACGCTAAAGAAAAAAACAATATAAACCGCTTTATGGAATAACGCTTCATGGAATAAGGAGAGTGCTATGGTTAGCCGGGGCAGTTTAAGGAAATGTTTCGTTGCAGGTTTTGTTGCGGTACTTACCAACGGCGCGAGTGCCGACTCTACCGAGCCTTTGGCCAAGTGGAGTTCTAAGGCGGCCTATCAACCGCGTGAAGAAACCATCAAGCAAACCATCGAAGTCAAACCGAATCGCGATCTCACCGCACGCAACGAGTGGATTTTCAGTGCGCCACCGCGCGGTACCGCTGCTGAAGAGCGCGCGCTGTACGAGCCGATCGTCGAATTCCTGAGCCGCGTTACCGGCCATAAAATTGTCTACAAAAATTCCGATAATTGGCTGTCCTACAGCAAGGACATGACCTTCGGTAATTTTGATCTCGTATTCGATGGACCGCACTTCAACGGCTGGCGCGAGGATCGCTTGCAACACACGCCGTTGGTTAAACTCCCGGACGAGTTCGTCTTCGTTGTGGTTACCCGCAACGACGATGCCCAAATAAAGGAACTGAAAAATCTGGCAGGACGCCGCGTTTGTGCCCATGCCCCGCCGAACTTGGGTACCCTCACGCTATTGAGTCAATTCGGCAATCCGGTACGGCAACCTTCATTGATCGAAACGCACGGCTGGGAAGCCGGCTACAAGGGAATGATGGAAGGCAAGTGCGTTGCGACCGTACTCCCGATTAAGAACTTCAAAAAGTACGACGGCGACAAAAAGTTAGCGCGCGTCCTGTATCAGCATCGTGCCCTGCCGAATCAGGCCATTTCCGCCGGTCCGGCTATTCCGGCAGCGATGCAGGTCAAGATTGCGAACGCCTTATTATCGGACGAAGGCAAGAAGATTACGCAGAAGCTCATGGATGCGTATGCCGCAAAGGGATTTGTGGCGGCCACGCGTGAGGAATACGCTGGCCTTGGCGGTTTACTGAAAGATACGCTTTACTATCAGTAGTAGCGGATTACTGTAAACGCCGTTTGCCACCGGCGCGCGTCAGCGCGCCGGTTTTATTCTTGATAGGAGAGGGATGTCTTATGCCACTCACGCTAAAGCGGTTGAAGCCTAGTATCTTCCAAAAAATTCTCTTCGCCATGTTTATGGCTGCGACCGTGCCTTTGTGTGCGATCTGGTATGTGAACTATCAGGCGTCAGTGGAGCATATCCGCGCCAGCGTGGACGACGAGCTGGCCGGAGTCTCGGATAAGCTCGTGACCCACGTCAACGACTGGGTGCAAATGAACGTACGCGTCCTGCAGCAAAGCGCCCATTTGCGCGATGTGATGTCGATGGATCAACATAACCAGACACCGATTCTGAAGTCGATTTTAAGCGGCTATGAGTGGAGCTACCTGGTATTTACTGTTGCACCCGACGGTAAGAACATTGCGCGCAGCGACGATAAGGAATTGGTGTATTACGGCGATCGCGTGTACTTCCACCAAGTTATGGCCGGGGCGCCCTGGAGCAAGCAGGTCGTGATCGGCAAAACCAGCGGTAAGCCGGCGCTCATATTAAGTGCGCCGATTGAATCGCCCCAAGGCATCCGGCTTGGTGTGATTGCCATGGCGATGAATATCGCCGATATCTCAGACCGTATCGCGGGCGTTAAGATCGGCACCAGCGGTTATGCCTTTCTGCTCGACGAAAGCGGCAAAGTGGTGGCGCATCCCAAGAACGAATACGCCAGTACTGCCGCCGACTTTAGTAAACACCCGGCGTTTTTAAAGCCGAACGAAACCACCAAGCGCATCGTTTTCGAAGAGGACGGCCGCAAGGTTCTCGCCTATGCGGAGCGTACCGCGCAGGGCTGGACCATGGTCACACAGCAGGACTATGATGAGGCCTTCGCGGCAATTACGAAGACCAATCACAACGCAATCGTGTTATTGGTGATCACACTGATCGCAGCCGGACTGCTGGCATATCTTATGTCGCAACGTTTGGCGCATCCGATCCGGCGGCTCACAGCCGCAGCGGACGAGATCAGCCGCGGCAAATTTAATACACCCATCCCCGCGAAGGACCGTAGCGATGAAATCGGCGCGCTCGCGGAAGCGATCGAGCGCATGAGCATTAGCATTCGCATGGCGCTGGATCGCCTACGAATGCGTGCATAACAACATAAAGCAGAGCGGGGCAATGAGCGAGGAGCAATATCAGGCGTACAACACTTACAGCGAATTGATGGGTGCCCTCAAAAGTCTCAGTCGCGAACAGAGCTCCGGCACGATGTATATCGCGACGCCCGATAATCAATTTGCCCGTGTAGTGCTCAAAGGTGGCGAGCCAGTTGCGCTCAGTTTTCGCGGTAAGGGCGGCAAGGAAGCCGTCCCGCTGATCCGTAGCATCGCCGCCGGGCGCTTTAAATTTTCTCCCGGACAAACCAGCGCCGACGCCGATCATTTCGTACCGCAAGGTTATGACGTCCTCGGCGCGCTTTCGATTGCGCCACCGGAATTGGCCGAGATCAATCGCTCATTACCACCCGATCTTTTGGCGATGGCACCGAAGATTGCGCAAGAGGAGCTCGCGACCATGCTGGGGCCGATCGCGATGTTTGTTTGGGAAGAGCATATGAAGCGCTTCGGTACCCCGCGGCATAGCGCCGATGTGCATGACTTGCTCGATGCGCTCGGGCGAGAGATTGGCGACCCGATTAAGGTCCGGACGTTTAAGGATGCTGTGTGGGCGCGGCTAAAGCGCGATTAAGCCGATTCGAAAATACATATAATTTATTGATGCTCTTATAAGGCGCCGAACCGGCGCCTTATTTATCCGCTCGCGCTAGCGGACCCAGCCGCTCGTCAGACGCTCATCGCGTTACCGACGTAAAGACTCGACACTGCGTGACATTCCGCTAGATTTGCAGCGGCGGGCCCAGCGATACCCGCTTTGTGTGAGCGTCGCTTAACGTAGGAAGTCAGTAATTGAAAAAGGAGAAGCAATGGACGTGCTAAGGAATTTCATCATCGTTATCGTCGCGGCGGGGTTTACCAGCACCGCCCTTGCCGGCAACGATGTGCTCCCCCAATGGGTTGCCACCAAAGCCGCCTATCAACCGCGTCCCACCACGAATGCGCCGACGACAACGGCGCGGGCCGGTGATAGCACCGACGCCAAGACACTGATCCTTACCGCGGCCCCAGGCGATGTTGTGTCACAGCAGCGTATCTACGCGCCGGTTGCGGCGCAGCTGAGCGCCGCCCTCGGGCGCACGGTGCAATTTAAACCGGCGACGAATTGGTTGACCTACAGTCGCGATATGACCGCCGGCACTTACGATCTCGTGCTGGACGATGCCCATTTCAACGCTTGGCGCGCCGAACATATTCAGCACGTGCCGGTGCTGAGCCTTGGGGATCACGCAAGTTTTGCCGTCGTTGTGCGTGCCGACGATACGCGCGTGCCCACGCTCGAGCGATTAACCGGACGTCGTTTATGTACCGTCGGTACGCCGAACCTCGGCGCACTGGCGGTGTTGGCGCAATTCTCGAATCCGATGCGGCAACCGACCGTTGTGGAAGCGGCGGATGCCAACGCCGCTTACGATGCCTTCAAGGATGGTAAGTGTGCCGCCGCGGTAGTAACAGAATCGTTGCTCGAGGCGCATCACGACGAGTTACGAGTGATTTATCGCACACCGGCCTTCCCCGGCGCGGCGTTATCGGCGGGACCGCGTATTGATGCCGCAATGCGTGGCAAGATCGTCGAGGCGCTGACCAGCGCCGCCGGTATTAATGCTACCAAGGCGTTACGGGCGTATTACAGTGAAACCGTATTGGCGCCGGCACAGCCGCAGCAATATGCCGGTATGAGCCGCTGGCTGAAGGACAGTTTGTACTATCAATAAGGCATCGCCGCGGACGAACCGCGTGATTTTGTGGCAGCAAAGGGAAGGGATTCGGCGCTTGGACTGTGCCGCGACATGGATGTCACCTCCTGCTGCAAATTAGGCGAACCACCGCGGCTTTGCCGCGGTGGTACAGGCCTTCCGCAAGTTCGGTGATGCATTCCTCAAGCAACACGATATCGCTTACGCCGCTGAAATCAGTACGCAACATATCGGCGCTATACAACATTTCGCGCACCGGCGGCCCGCCGCTATTGTATTGCAGCTGGTCTTGATGAAACGCCTCCATGATCAAAACACCGCCAGGCTTGAGTGCGCGCAGCATCGCGGCGTGCATGCGCGCGCGATGTGCCGGCATGAAGTGAATAAAAATCGCGGCGACGATATCGAATTGGGCTACCGGCCATTCCCATGTCAGTAAGTCCGCAAGTTCGGTTTTGAGTGCGACTGCGCGCTGCGTCGCTAAGGTCCGCGCCTTGGTGAGTCCGACGCTGGAGCTATCGACTGCCAAGACTTCCAAGCCCTGTTGTGCCAACCATACGCCATTGCGTCCTTCGCCGTCGGCGACTGCAAGGCAGCACATGCCCGGTTTAAGCAAGGCGCGTTGCGCGGCTAAGAAGGCGTTTGGTTCGGTGCCATAGGCGTAATCGCGTCCAGCGAAGCGGTTGTCCCAAAATTCGCTCATCGCTCACTCAAACGGCAGGGCGGCGCGCATTAAACGCGGGGCGTCGCGATGCAGTCCGGCGGCATAACGAATCATGCTTTTTTTGAGCGGTGTCGCGGCATTCAATACCCGCATACCGGTGCTACGGATCCAACGCAGCGCCGGCGCACGCAAATTAAATAATCGATAGAGACCGTCGGTCGCGGCGTACATCGCGAGATGGTGACTTTTGCGCCAGCGTTCGTAGCGTCGTAATACACCGAAGTCACCGATGTCCTCGTGGCGCGCATGGGCGTCGCTAATAATGTCGGCTAAAGCCGCCGCGTCCATCAATCCCAAATTCAAACCTTGGCCGGCGAGCGGATGGATATACTGTGCGGCATCGCCGATAAGTGCGACGCGCGATGCGACATAATGTTCTGCTTGCGCCGCGCGCAAGGGGAACGCGGCGCGCTTGCCGACACGATCGATGGCAATGGCATGCTCGCCCGAGACTTGTCCGATGGCATCGCCGAGTGCGTGCGCGAAAGGCGCCGCGTCCATGTGCAGGAGTGCCTCGGCCTGCGTGCGTTCGACCGACCACACCAGCGAGCAGCGATGCGTGTCGAGCGGCAATAAGGCGATGGTGCCGTTGGGAAGAAATCGCTGCCATGCAGTGCCTGCGTGCGGCGTGCGTAGATGCACCGTCGCGACGATCGCTTGCTGATCGTAATCGCGCGCAGTCGGTGCCGTACCAATTGCTTGACGAATTTGCGAATCGCGTCCGTCGGCACCGACGATTAGCGCCGCATGCAGGACGCGCCCGTCGTTCAAGCGCACGCTGCCCTCATTAAGATCGAGTTGCGACACCGTTGCCGGTGCGTAACGTGTCAGCGCCAAGGCGTTCATGCGCCCATATAGGGCAGTGAGCAACAGGCGATTTTCGACAATCAACCCGAGGCAGTCGGCGCCGATCTCGTTTGCATTGAAATCGATACCCTGACCTTGCTCCCACACCGTCATACGTGTGATCGGATGCAGGCGCTCCGGCGACACGGCCTCGAGCACATCCCACACCTCGAGGTTGCGCAATAAGCGGCGCGAGGCCAGTGTCAGTGCGCTGACACGTACATCGTACTCGTCCGGGTTCGGGCTGGGGACAAAGGCGTGGGCATCGATTACGGCGACATTGAACCCGGCTGGCGCCAGCGCGCAGGCTAGCGTGGCACCGACGATACCGCCGCCGACGATCACGACGTCGTGCC
Source organism: uncultured Acidiferrobacteraceae bacterium (assembly GCA_964496605.1). Classification (GTDB taxonomy): domain Bacteria; phylum Pseudomonadota; class Gammaproteobacteria; order Acidiferrobacterales; family CAZCAK01; genus CAZCAK01. The sequence goes on from CAZCAK010000066.1 coordinate 6,648, forward strand.
GAATCATAGTGGCAAGCCGCGCAATACGCGTGGCAGGTGCCCGGCGAGGCCCATGGTGCGCCGCAACAACGCGCGCTTTGCACCCGGCACCATGTCGACTGCGAGGAGACTGAGATTGCGCCCAAACGTGATTGGCGCCCGCACATCGGTGAAGACGCGTGCGAGGCTATCGGTGAACAATGTCATGGCGTGAGTATCGCGTCGGCGCAAGGCGATATAGCGCTCGAGCAAGGTGTCGCTGCCGATGTCATCGCCAGCGCGTACCGCATCGAGTAAGAGCTCGGCAAGTAAGGCGACGTCGCGTAAGCCAAGATTGAACCCTTGCCCCGCCACCGGATGCAAGCTGTGTGCGGCGTTGCCGATCAATAGCGCCCGCCCGGCGCGATAGCGATCGATCTTAGTCAGCGTCAAGGGATAGCTGCTGCGTTTACCCAGGCGCGAAAATGTACCTAGGCGCGCACCAAAGGCAGTTTGTAATTGCGCTAAGAATTCCGCGTCCGTTAGACGCAGCAACGCCTGCGCGGCGTTCGGTGCTACGCTCCAAACAACGGCGCAATGACCGCCGTTACGCGGCAATAGCGCCAAGGGGCCGCTCGGCGTGAATCGTTCGTATGCCGCTTGTTCATGCGGGCGCTCTGGTGTCACGGTAGTCACGATCGCCGTTTGTCCATAGTCGCGGCGTTGTGCAGGAATACCGAGCAGTTCGCGCACCTGCGATTGCGCGCCATCGGCGCCGATGACGAGCTTGGCGCACAGTTGGTGCACCGCCCCTTGCTGCAGCAAGCCAACCGTTGCGTGATCCGATTGGATTTCTAACGCTTGTACCGTCGCCGGTGCGATGAGATGTACGTTGGTTTGTGTTGCAAGACGTGCCATCAGCGCGGCGCCGAGCGCACGTGCATCGACGACATAGCCGAGTGCGTCCGTGCCGACGTCGCGCCGATCGAGATGCGCGCTGCCGAAGCGACCGCGATCGGAAATGTGAATCGTGTGAATCGGGCTGATGCTCGCAGGGTCGATCTGCGGCCAGACATCAAAGGCGGAAAAAATCAGGCGCGAGGCATAACTCAATGCGACGGTGCGATCGTCGTAGCTCGGCTGCGAAGCCGCGCCGTAGGGGACTGCCTCGATGACCGCGACGCGCAAAGGTCCAGTGCCCAATGCGCAGGCGAGGCTGGCGCCGACCACGCCGCCGCCGATGACGATGACGTCATAATCCGGTGTCATCTAACCTCGCATCAAGGCTTCGATATCGGCGATTCGCTTCGGAGCATCGGCGGTCAAAACATCGGCACCGTTGCCGGTCACCAGCGCATCGTCTTCGATGCGAACGCCGATGTTCCACCAGC